>CAZGIN010000045.1:0-8538 GCA_964526585.1 uncultured Methanosarcinales archaeon | reverse complement strand
TGTATGTATTGGTGCTTGTGCTGCGGCTTCTCTTTTATCGCCCAGTCTATCTTGTATTCATGCTTTAAGAATATCTTTAGTATAGCTTCATAAGTTTTTTCTACTGTATCCCAGTCCCCTATGACTTGAAATGCAAGGCATTCATAGAAATTGTCTCTCAGCCACGACTTGTCATATCCGGTCTTAGAATCTTTTTGCGAGGCAGCAAACAGCCCTGACTTGTATTGCAGGTTCCTCAGTATCTTCAGATGCTGCTTGATCAGGTCTTTGTATGCTAGCTTTGCTTTTTTTGGCAATTGTGCACCTCTGACTGGCTTTGGAATCTTTAGTATAAAAATTGTTCGTTATCCTGAAGCATATTAAGAAAAAAGCCTTACTGCAAGATCCTTAACTTCTTCTATGCTTTCAGTATAATCGCGAAAATTAAGAAACGTATCACCTTTTTCTGTACTGTCTGCAGGCGCTGCTGGAACATAGTCTTTCATCTGCTTTTGCATCCAAGCATACACCCTATCATGAAGTCCGTCTCTTGGGCTGGCTCTTTCAACAACAGCAAAGTCATGTTCAAGAGTATCCTCCGTGACTTGATATCGGATTAGATATTTGTCTACAGCATCTCTGATCCTTACAACTCTTTTAGGATTTCTTAGAGTAACAACACCAGTATCATGGTAGAATGCAGTCAAGTCTCCAGCTTCAGCGTTCATGCCAGTTTCATCTGTTTCTGGAGCTAACCCTAGCTCTGAGCATATGTCATTATACAGATCAAGTAATATTTCCCCCATAATGGTAAGATTTGATTTATTGCTTTTAAATCTTGCCACAGTCAAGCTATTGCTCCATCCTTCGCAAATCTTCCGGTTTTTGTTAGGTCGTGCTTATTAAAACTTGCTCAACTTCATTATCATGTTTTGGCTTTTCATGATCGCGATAGCTTCCGGGATACTTGCAGGAGTTTTCACAGGATTGACTCCAGGCATTCATGTAAATCTTATCAGCATCATTGCTGTCAGCTTGGCTTCTTCTGTTGTGTTTCCTCCTGTTATCATAGCTGTCTTCATAATTGCTTTGTCTGTAACGCATACGTTCCTAGACAGCATTCCCTCGATCTTTCTCGGCGCTCCTGATTCTGACCAGATATTAAATGTTCTTCCGGGCCATAGGATGTTGTTGGAAGGAAACGGCTATGGTGCTGTTAAGCTGACTGTGATAGGAAGCTTGGTATGCCTGATCATCACTATCTTTCTCATACCTATGATGATCCCCTTGCTTCCGGTAATATACCGTTTCCTAAGCCCTTATATTGGCTTTATCCTCATCGGAGTAGTGTTGTTCACAGTTCTGATAAAAGAATCTTCATTGAAGAAAAGGATGTGGGCTTCTGTTATTTTCCTTCTCTCAGGAGTCTTAGGGATAGTCGTGCTTAACTTTCCAGACTTAAAGCAGCCTTTGTTTCCTTTGTTGTCAGGATTGTTCGGAATATCTGGTTTGCTTCTTTCATTGGGATCAAAAAGCTCTATCCCTGCCCAAAAGTTTGATATAGATATCAAGATAGAGAAGAAGAATTATCTAAAAGCGTTCTCTGCTGCTGTCTTTTCAGGATCCCTTACAGGATTGTTTCCTGGCTTAGGTTCTGCATCTGCAGCGATCATCTCAATGTCATTAGTAGGAGAGATAGGGATGCATGCGTTTATGATACTTATCGGAGGCATTAACACGGTAAATTTTGTCTTCAGCCTGGCTACTTTATATGCGCTGGAAAAAGCAAGAAATGGAGCTGTCGTTGCAGTCATGCAGCTTATCAGCTCTATCGATCCGTTTATCTTTATCGTGTTCCTTTCATCTGCATTAGTCGCAGGTTGTTTTGCTGCTATCCTTGCTTTGAACATCGCCAAAGTATTCTCTAGGATCATGTCGAAAGTAAACTATAATCTTGTCTGCTCAATTATCATACTGATGATAATCATCTTAGGCTTCTATTTCTCTGGATGGATCGGATTATTTGTACTTTGGGTTTCAACTTCTTTGGGTATGCTTGCTCCTTTGGTGGGCGTGAAGCGTTCAAACGCTATGGGCTGCCTTCTTTTACCGGTTATCTTGTATTTTATCTAGGATTGAAAACATTATTATAGTTGCCATCACTTTTCCTCACTATGAAACCAATCGGATCGTTCACCCCATCAAACCCTTTCTTTTTAGCTCCGATGGAAGCTGTCAATTGCGCTTCATTTAGGATACTATGCAGGAAGAGAGGAGCTGCTTTAGTCTATACTGACATGGTCGATGCTGATAAGTTCAAAGAGCACTCAGATAACTCATCTGTAAAGGATGCTATTAAGAAGCTTATCAATCCTCAGCCTGATGAAAAGCCGTTAGCTGTCCAGCTTGCTGGCTCTAACATCGACAACTTATTGTTTGCAGCAGAACATGTCCAAAAGTATTGTTCTCTTATCGACTTCAATGCAGGATGTCCTTTAAGTTATATGCTTGGAAAGAAAGGAGGCTGTTATCTTATGAAGCATCCTGACCAGCTTTACAGGATAATTAAAGCTTTGAGGGAAAAGATTAAGATCCCTTTTACTGTCAAGCTCCGTTCTGGTTGGGATGATAGTTCTATCAATGTTGTTGAGGTTTCACAAGAGTTGGAAAAGCTTGGTGTTGACGCTGTTGCTGTTCACGCGCGCACGTTAAAACAAGGTTATGCAAAGAAATCTGATTGGCAGCTTGTGAGAAAAGTGAAAGATTCTGTAAATATTCCTGTCATCTTGTCTGGAGATGTTTCTAATCCTTATCTTGCGTATATGGCTTTCCAGCACACTAAAGCAGATTTCATAATGATAGGGAGAGCTGCTAGAGCAAATCCTTCTGTCTTCACATTATTGAAGAAAGCTGATTATTCAACTATGCCTGCTAAGCCTTCTTCTGATCATATGAAAGATAAGGTTTCTCCATTAAAAGATTTTCTTGATTTCCTCAAGCTTTACAAGGAGAGAGAAACGCGCAGCAGTTTCTCTGAGATAAGGGATCATGCTTTATGGACTAGTATCGGCTGCAAAGGCCATGCAGTCATAGCTCCAAGGGTGTATAAAGCCAAAAGCGAGCGCCAATTGCTTGACATTCTTAGAAGATTGAGGTTTTAAACAGTAAGCTTTTTAAACCAACTCCTGATTCTCAGCCTTATGGAAGGCACAATAGTTAATTTCAAGATGAGCAGGCATACTCAGAAGGGCAACCATATGGTAGTCCTGCCTAAGGGCGTTTCTACAAGAGCTAAGGCAGCTGAGCTTGTCGGAAAAACTGTTACTTGGATTTCTCCTGCTAAGAGGGAGATTAAAGGAAAGGTTGCTTCTGCTCACGGCAATTCAGGAGCGGTCAGGGTTGTTTTTGAGACAGGAATGCCAGGACAGAGTATAGCTAACAAAGTTAAGATAGAATAGATTCCTAATCTGGCCTATTACAAACAAAGTGAGTCAAAACTTAGTTCTTTTGCTCTTTGTCCAGAACTTTAGGGAAGCAGTAGTAGCAGTGCTGCTTGTAGCTTATCAAAGTTTCATAGTTTATTATGATGTCTGCAAACATGTCCTGGAATTCCATAACAGTTTTGTGGAAATTTCTTAAGGAATCAGATACTATCGTCAGCACGATATCCCAGTGTCCGATGACTTTCACTGCTCTTATTATGAACCTCTGAGATTTGACGAATTCTCTGAGTTTCGCTTCCTGTTTCTTGTCAAGATATTTCAAGGTTACGCATACAGTGTACGCATGATAGTCCAGTGCTTCTAAGTCAGTCTCTATAGAGTATTTTCTTATCAGCTGGGAATCTTCCATGTGCTTCAATCTGTACCTTACATTATTTGGAGATATCTTTGTCTTTTCCGCTATCTCATAGCTTGAGGTTCTGCAGTTCTTGCTGAGCTCTTTCAGTATGAGGATGTCTTTCTCATCAGGAGCATATTCTTTTCTTTTGTAGTTAAATTCAGGATCTATAGCCGGATTATATCTTTCAGGGAGTATTAAGCTCTTGTATCCCCTTACGAGTTTTAGCTTCACTTTTTCTATGATCACAGGAGAGTATTGCGTGCTTAGTTCTGACGTTATCTCGTCAAATTCAAATATGTCTTTCGCTATAACGTCCCATCCTATCTCCCATCTGTCTGTGTATTCTGTTACTCTTTTAGTATTCGGATGGTTTTTCAATGCTTCAAGAAATTCCTGCCTTTTTTCTTTTGGAGAGTCATTTGTAACATAGTATACATGGTATGTGTTGTATCCGAAAAAGTCTATATCGATGATAGGAACAAACCGTTTTATTATTCCGTTTTCGACCAGCCTGTTGATCCTGTAGTTGAGAGTATCCCTGCTCATCCGCATCTTTTTGCCGAGCACAGTTACTTGCTCTCTTGCGTTGTCTGCTAAGTGGTATATCAATTTCCTGTCTGTCTCGTTCAATTCAGCTCCCATACACTAACATATAAGCTAACTTATATATTAATTTTTGCTTTATTTGTTTAATTTGAGTTAAATAAATTAATAAATGAAAGCTGTATTTTCTTTATTTATGAAAAATAAATGCTCAGAAATGATTTATTCACCCAAAAGTGGTGAAAATATAGAAAGGTTTAAATATGAGCTCTGTTCATTGTACTTAAAACTGTTGGGGTGCTTATAATAAAATGAATCAAGATCTACCTGATAAAAAACCATCTGAACCTTCTCCTGAAAAGAAGCGTTCTTCAGGAAAGATTCCGGCTGTTCCAGCTCCTGAAGGGTTTGTTGATATTCCTGAAGAAAGTCAGCCTGAAAAGTTAGAAGATGTAGTTTCCAAGCCAAAGATCGAAGCTGTTGACACACTCCCGATAGTCATGGAAGGAGTTGATACTGGAGTTTTTCACGGCCCTGTTTATGAGAACAAGATATGCAGGATCCATCCTGATGGTTCAGTAGAGCTCAGATATCTGAGCAAGAAAAAGATGCTTAAATACCTTATCAATCCAGCTATAACTCTAGGTGTCCCTTATATTGACGGGATTGTCAGGAAGATCGTCAGCGGGGCTGTTCCATATGACAAGAAGACATTTCGGCTTGATCAAAATACAGCAGAGCGCCTTCGTATAGGCCCTGCAGTATATAGTGCGCTGATAAGATCCTTGATGCAGGATAAGAAGTTCAAAAAGTATGTTGCAGGAAAGCGCAAGATCATAGGAACAGTTAAAGACAAAAGAAGGGTTGTACAGGATCTTGCCGAGATGGCATTCAATCCTGGATATAAGCCTGATATCAAGGATTGGGTTGATGACACAAAAAGAAGCCGCCTAGCTTATGCTGCCTCTCCTATGCTTAATGCTGCTGCTTTGTCTGCATATATGTGGATATTTGGAAGGCCTGTTGTGCAGGATTGGCTTGAGAAGAATTTTGAGTTCCTTCCAAAAGATATCAAGCTTGCTGCTAATGCTGCAGCTTCTATTTTCGGAGCTCAGCCTGCTAATAGGCTTGAAGATGACGCTGCTGACTTAAGGGCACAGACTCAGGCTTTGGAGACTGAAACTTTTATGATGCCTGAATTAGGAGATAATATGGAAAGGATCACCTCTCAGATAGAAGTGATAGGCAGGGATTTTAACAGCTTAGAGCATAAGATTGAGATGTTTGGGGATACGTGGAATGCTGTCTCTGCAGACATAGTTTCTAATATCGCAGGTTTCACTTTTGCTCCTCTTAGATGGAGCTCTGATCTTTTGGGATTAAGGCAGCAGTATGATATGCTTTCTAATTATATTGTAGGAAGCTGGACTGCTGAAGCTATCGAGTGGCACCGCTCATGGGACCACAACCTTACTGATCCTATAGCTAATGCAGTTAGAAGCAATCATCCTGATTATTCTGACAGACAGGTTCAAGCTGAGGTTAACCGTATACTTGATAATGCTAAAGAATATGCAAGAGAACATGGAAATACAAGCTCTGCAGCTGATTTTATCCAGCAGCAGATAAGAAGCAAAGAAGGCCAGGAAAGAAGCCAGTATAATCGTGAAAGAGAAAATGCAAGGCAGCAGCATGAGCAGGAGCAAAATGCTATGGCTCAGGAGTATGTATCAAGCCTTGATCAGGCAAGGGAATATCTGCATGCTATTGTTGATACGCATACTGAACAGCTTGCAGCTGGCAACCTTTTGCACGGATTTTACGAAGAGCTTACTCATGTTATCTCAGAGTATAGAAGAACTCAGGATAGGGAAGTGTTGAGAGAGTTTGCTGATCAATACAGAAGCGGAACATTTGACGAAGCTCTATCACAATTAAGATCTTATGATGCTGAACAGGCTGCCGGATGGGAGTCTGCTGCAGATAATCTTGAACATCTTGCTGAGCAGGTTGAAACTATCCAGGGAGATGTCGAAAGAGCTGCTGATGCATATCATACTGCTGGAAGCTTGAGAGCCCAGTTGAGGAATTTTGAATCATACGAAGGAGTTCCAGAGCTTATAGAAGAAGTTGGAGATCTTGAGGATGAGCTTAAAGATGCTTATGATGATGCCAACCAAAGAGAGAGCTTCATAGCTGTCGCTCCTCCAGGCGGATTAAGATATCCTGATGAGAAGGATTCTCCTATAGTAACTATGGGATTCTTCTCAAGCTTGATCGTATCAGGAACTATTGCTTTGTTCGCTATCCCGAGCGGTATCCTTGGGATATATCGTATAATGAAAAAAGAAAAGAAATAAATATGCTGATGAGGTGCTGATATAAAATGAGTCTTGAAACATATACACGGGAGCTTTCCCTTGGAAGGGATAAGCCTATTGAAAGCTTCATTGATAGGTACAAAGATCGTATCTGGTCTGATGAGATCAAGACTGCTTTGGACAGGATCGAGTCAGAAAAAGGTTCTGATGCCAGAAGAGAAGCAGAATCATCTCTTGAGAACACCTTGATCAGAGAGTATAACACTTATGGAAGGGATTACTTTACTGAAAAGACAAGGCTGAATACTGCAACAAGATACTTTGGATTAGGAAGCAATGTGTTAGGAGGAGTTTCTGCAGGCCTCGGCTTGCTTGGCATAGGAGGGATATTAGGGCTTCCTTTCACAGCTATCGGCATCGGCGCATTGGCTATAGGAACTCTTGCAAATGTTGTTGCTGACCTTTATGATAAAGGAAGATCGACAAGAGCATTGAGGGGAGACTATGAGTCTGATGACAAAGAGGCTCCTAAAGGTTTGCTTGGCAAGCTTTATCATTATGCTATAAAGACTCCGTTCAATTATCTGAAGAAAGTTGCTTCAGGAGCTTGGGAAGTTGTCTCATCTCCATTCAGAAAATCTACTTACCAAAATATCCGCAATAACTTGTCTCCTATCTCAGAAGGAGTCATAACTAATGCTGCTACAAGATACGGCCCATTGGGCATTGCAGCTTATCTTGGCCCTGCTTTGGGAGCTGTAACTCCTTATGCTATGCTTGGAACGATCTTTACAGGAAGCGCTCTTGCATGGTATAGAGGAAGGCGCAAGTTCGACAATGCTGTTGCAAGGAATGTTATACAGCGTGCTCAGAGCAGCTGGCTTGAGCAGTATGTTGAGAACTTCAATCCTGTAAGGGAAGAGCAGAGAAGGCCTAATATTGTTCCTTTGGACAGGGCTTATGATCCTTTGCTGGATGATGATGCTACTTATACCTCTTTCATGGGCAGAGCCCCAGGATTGAGGATGATATCGCCTGAGGAAAGGCTTAGGCCTACAGGCACAGAAGGATGATCGGAGGGAATAAAATGATAAGCAAATGTTTTTTGGTTGAGCCTTTTGTCTGCAAAGCTTCAGATTCTGTTGCTGATGTAACAAAAAAGCTTATGGAAAAGGATCAGAGGCATATCTATGTTGTTGATGATGCTCAAAAGCCTGTTGGGATAATCTCAACTACTGATGTGCTGAAAAAGGTTGTTGTAGAAGGAAAGTCAGCTTCTGACCTTAAGGCTGAAGACATCATGACTAAGGATATCCTTGTGTTTGATGATGAAGACGACTGCAGGAAAGCTTACAAAGCCATGAACGAAAAATCAGTTGTTAGCTGCGCTGTTGTCCAAGATAACAAGATGGTCGGAGTCTTGACATTAAAAGAAGCCATCAGGTTCGTAACTGATCCTAAGAATATTGAATAGATTTTTATATTTACTTCTTGTTTATTTTTAGAAAAAAAATAAGAAAGAATATTTAGGCTGCAGCTTTTCTTGCAACCTTTCTTGCGTATCTCTTCTGGAATTCTGCCCTGTCCCACATCTTGTCGTTATGGGATTCCATCTTTTTCAGGACTACCTGAAGATCACTTACAAACTTTTTCCAGTTTCCTTCTGGATAGCCTTCCTTTCCAAGATCAATTACCATCTTGTGGTATTCTTTAAGCTTGTCCTGCATCCTTATGTCTATTATCGTCATGTCTCTTATCATCTCATGCATAAGCTTATGCAGTTTTGCTATCCTTTTGTTAAATGCTTTTATCCATCTCTTGTCAGAAAGTTTTCTTGCAAATTCCTGCAACT
>CAZGIN010000044.1:3936-8821 GCA_964526585.1 uncultured Methanosarcinales archaeon | reverse complement strand
ATTCGATTTCTTAGGATTATCTACAAAGTAAAGTGATATGCTTGCTTCATCGATGTAATCAAGATTGTCTGCATAGCAGCCGCATATCATCTCGCTGAGAAATCCTGCTACTTCTGTGACCATGTATTCCAGAGAATTTATCCTTCTTGTCAGGCTTGCCTCTTTGTAAGGCTTGCCCTTCTCATTTGCCTCTTCACCCATCTTTGCTATAGAAGTCTTCTCTATTATTTAAACCTACCTCTCCTTAACTACTCTCGAATAATCACACAAAACCCAAAACCTTTATATAAACACCCCAGCTTCATTTTTGGATGGAATTTAAAGACCGCATCGTTGTTGGCTTGACTGAGAAGATCACTGTGTGCGGAAAAAGCACATGCAAAAGCGTCATAGCAAGGATCGATACAGGCGCCACAAAAAGCTCTATTGATGCCAAGATGGCAGCTGACCTTGATTTAGGTCCAGTCGTCAGGCAGAAGCTTGTCAAGTCTGCAACCGGTAATTCTATGCGGCCTGTTAAGGCTGCTAAAGTGGTGATCCAGGATAAGGAGCTTGATACTGATTTTACTATCGCTGACCGTTCTCATATGAAGTATTCTGTCCTTATCGGCCAGGATGTGCTTAAACAGGGGTTTTTGATTGATCCAAACAAATAATCATAGCAATGGAAATGGCAAGCTGACTGCTGCTGTAATCAGCATGGGCAGTGTTAGCTCAAGATGGGTAATCCAGGAGATGAAGGAATTATTTGATGAAGTCGATTCTCTTAATATCAAGAAAGTAGAGGTTAATCTGGGTGCAAAAGAATATGAGGTATTATACAATGGAGAGCCGATCAAGGATTATCATTGCATCTATGCTAAAGGGTCTTTCCGTTACGCTAATCTTTTGAGGGCTGTATCAAATGCGTTATATGACAAATGCTACATGCCTATCGAGCCTGATACTTTCACTGTTGGCCATAATAAGCTTTTGACTCATCTTAAGCTTCAGAGCGCTAAGATTCCTATGCCTAAAACTTATTTATCCTCAACTAATGAGGCTGCTAAGAAGACTCTTCAGCAGGTTCCTTATCCTATAATCATGAAGTTTCCTGAAGGAACTCATGGTAAAGGTGTGATGTTTGCTGATTCTTATGAGGCTGCAAGCTCTATGCTTGACGCTCTTGATGTTTTGAACCAGCCTTTCCTTATCCAGGAGTATATCGAAGCTGGAGGCATTGATACTAGGGCGATTGTTGTTGGTGATAAAGTAGTTGCATCCATGAGGAGAAAAGCCATCGAGGGTGAGAAGAGAGCTAACATCCATGCTGGCGCTAAAGGTGAATCATGTCTTCTCGACCCTAAGACTCGAAGCATCGCTATTGAGACTGCTAAGGCTGTTGGCGCGGATATCTGCGCTGTTGATATCTTAGAGACAAGCTTAGGCCCTTTTGTGATTGAGGTTAACCTGTCTCCTGGCTTGCAGGGCATAACAAAATATAGTAAGATAAATGTTGCGCAGCACATAGCTAAATATCTGTATAAGCGCACTCTTGATCGTTTTGAAGCTACTAAAGAGAAGGGTGCTGATAAGGTGTTGGCTGACCTTGGCATAAAACAGACTAACGGCCAGGATATCCTTACTAATCTTGATTTCCGTGGAAGAAGGATACTTCTTCCTGAGGTCGTTTCCCAGATCACTGGCTTCAACGAGAAGAAAGAGATGGTCATCAAAGCAAAGAAGGGAAAGCTAGAGATAGAAGAGCTGGATATTGGGTAATCCTGATTTTAGAATCAGAAAACTTAACAGACCTTCTTAACCAGATCCTTCACACTGACCATATTTTCTTTCCCAGAATTCATGTCCCTTAGCTTTAGCTTTCCTGCTTTCAGCTCTTCTTCTCCTACGAACACTGCATAAGGGATCTTCAGGCTGTTTGCATAATTGAGATTTTTAGATATTCCTCTCTTCAGGAGGTCCATCTCTGTATTAACTCCTTTAGATCTTAACTCCTGCACTATCTTGATGCAATCATCGACAGTCCCTATCGGTATCACAAACACTTTTGTAACCGTCTCTCTTTGCTCTTTCTTCTTCAGTTCCTCAGTTATAGGTTCTAGCCCGAATGATATGCCTGTTGCTGGGATCTTCTCTTTCCTTCCTAGATATTTTGCTATCATGTCGTCCCATCTTCCGCCGCCTGCAACTGATGATGTTATCTCAGAATTCTTGAGAAAAACCTCATATACCGGCCCGGTGTAATAAGCAAGCCCTCGTGCAAGCATTGGAACAAAGACAAAATCTACTTCAAATGATGCAAGATACTTGAACAGTTCTTCTGTTTCTTTTACTCCTTCTGTCTCTCCCAGGAATTCTTTCAGCTGTTTCAGCTTCTCAAAGTTTTCTCCCTGCACAGACAATACCTGCATCAGCTCTGATGCTTGCTCATTTGATATTCCTTCTTTGACAAGCTCTTTCAGCACTTCTTGTTCTCCTATCTTCTTTAATTTATCAACGATGATGATCGCATTTTCCCTTTTTGGTTCTGCAATCCCTGTTTTTGCCATTATCTCGTTCAGCAGCTTCCTGTTGTTGACTTCAATCACTACATCCAATCCTAGTTCATTAAATCCTGCTGCTGCTATCGATATTACTTCTGCATCTGCCATGACTGATGCTGCTCCTACTATATCTACATCGCACTGCCAGAACTCCCTGTAACGCCCCAATTTAATAGGCCCGTCACGAAATACTCTTCCTATCTGGTATCTCTTGAACGGCATCTTAAGCTGAGGGTTCATGCCTATGACTCTTGCTAATGGGAATGTTAACTCATACCTTAGCCCTAATTTCCTTCCTCCCTGATCCTGAAGGGTAAATATCTCTTTCATTATGTCTGATTCTTCTCCTGCCCCGAACTTTGCTGCGCATATATCATACCTTTCTATTATAGGGGTCTCAAGAGGGCTAAACCCATATCTTTCAAACACTTTCTTTAGGGTATCAACTACTTCTTGCCTTACTATCTTCTCCTTTGGGAGGAAATCCCTTGTCCCTTTTGCTCTTTCAAGTTTCATAGCGTTTCAGTAAATGCCTTGTTATTTAAATCTTGCTGGATTTTGCAGCTGCATTGAAAAAGTCAAGCAGCTTAAGGCTGAGCATAGAAACCATATCTGTATGGAGGACTCCATGCGTCGCTCGGAGTCCGATGCTGAAATATTTGCTTATCCATGCGAAGAGCTGCTGGCTAGATTCGACGCAGCTGGATTTCTATTGAAAAGCATTCATGACTCCCGAATAGCAATATCTTTATAAATGAATATCGCTTTCTACGTCTAAATAGTTACATGGGGGGTTAATGATGAAATCACTGAGATTGATACCGATTTTGATGCTTTTTGTAGTCTTGGCATCAGTGGCTTTTGCTGCTGACGAGCTTAAGATTACAGACACTGAGTTCAGGGTTGGCGGCTCTAAGGACTCTGGCACAGTTGTTCAGGCAAATCCTGGAGATTCTTTGAAGCTTACTGTTGATGTTACAAACAATCAGGAAGGAGATGCTGATATTGAGGATGTTGAGGTAACAACTACATGGGAAGCTTTTAACAGCGACGAAGATGATTATGAAGATTCAAAGGATGAGGACCTTCTTAAGGCAGGAAGGACAAAATCATTCTCTTTCAATTATGAAGTTCCTCTTTTAGTGGATGAAGGCAGCTATGATGTTGACATTGAGGTTCAGGGCCAGAACGAGAGCAATGGTTATGATTTCTCTGATACCTTAACCATCACGATCGAGGTTGATAAGAAATCTCATGAGCTTATATTTGATTATGCAGACCTTCTTTCAGAGAAGATTGCATGCGATGCTGAGTTCTTCCAGCTTAACTACAGGCTGCTTAACATAGGTAATGAAGATGAGGACATTACTTTCTCAGTGACAAGCCCTGAGCTAGGCCTTGATTATAATGAGGCATTCGAGCTTCAGAGTGCTGATGATGACGATGCTGTAAGGAAATCCCTTATAAGCTTAGATCTTCCTGAGAATCTGCAGCCTAAGTCTTATCCTATAACAGTAAAGGCTGAATACGGCTCAAGAGAAGAGACAAAGAACTTGATGCTTACTGTGGAGAAATGCCCTGAGCCTGTTAACACCACAGATACAGGAAGCAGCTCACAGACAGTATCTGTTCAAAACCAACCTCAGCCAGGACAAGTTGTTTCTGACTCAACCACTCAGGATCTTGATAACCAAGTTGTTTTCGAGCCTGTGGCTATCAAGTCAAGCTCAAGCTTGTCTCCGGCAGTTATCTTTTTAGGGGCTATCGGGATCTTGCTTGTGATACTGCTTATAGTCTTGATCGTAGTAGTAGTCTCAAGGAAGCCTGTTCAGGAAAACGAAGAGGAATAAATTCCTTTTCTGTGTGAAAAGTTTATTAAGTCTAAACTTTTCACAAACGAGGAAGAATAAGCTTTCTCTTCATTTTTGTTCTTATTATCTATATTTTCTACTGATCATTCAAGCACTGCTTCTGTAGCTTTTATCGCAGTCTTTATCTGTGTCTCGTCAGGCTCTTTTGTAGTCAGGTATTGCAGCCATAATCCTGGAGCTATAAGCATCATGTATAGACTGCTCTTGCGCCATTTTCCCCCTAATCTTAATATCTCATAGCTTGTGCCGGCTATCACAGGCAAAAGTATGACTCTCGATAATGCTTTGATCCAGAACTGCTCGCTTGTAACCAATGAAAACACTATTATGCTCACTAATAGCACTATGATAATAAAGGTCGTTCCGCATCTTGGATGGATCCTTTTGCATCCTGCAACATTCTTGGGTGTAAGCTCTTTTCCGTCTTCATAGCAGTTTATTGTCTTATGTTCTGCTCCGTGGAATTCAAAT
>CAZGIN010000044.1:0-3926 GCA_964526585.1 uncultured Methanosarcinales archaeon | reverse complement strand
CTCTTCTTACATCTGGAAATAAAGATATTATGATCAGATAGGTGATAAAGATGGCTATCCTTATCGCTCCGTCCAGAAGATTAAATATTACTCCTGAATCTTTTGTGATAAGTTTCGTCAGGAACAAAGGTAATACGATAAACAGCCCTACTGTAGCCAGTGCTGCAAACAAGAACGTAAACACAAGCTCTTTCTTGTTTAATTCTTCTTCCTCTCCTGCGAATTCGTTTGCTGAATAGGTTAAGGTCTTAAACCCGAGATAGATCATCTCGAACAATGACACAACTCCTCTTACAAAGGGAAGCTTCAGTACTCTAAACTTTTCAGATGCAGAATTGAACTCTTCCTTCTTTACTTTTATGTTGCCTTCTTTCACTGTCGCTACAGCTAACTTATTGCCGTATCTCATCATCACTCCTTCTATGACAGCCTGGCCTCCTACATACTTGTCCATAAGCGCATAATAACCAAAACCTTTTTAAATATTCACTAGTTTTCTCGTATTATTCTGGAACAACATGGATTGTTCCGATGTAGCCCGCAAGGGCAGAGTGATAGAAAATGGCAAATGTATTTGATACTGAAGTAAGCAAGCTGATTACTGAGGCTGCAAAGGATCTAAAGAAGCTTAAGGAGCTTCAGCCTCCTGAATGGGCAGCTTTTGTCAAGACTGGATCGCATAAGCAGCGTCCTCCGATTGATCCTGACTGGTGGTTTGTCAGGGCAGCTTCTGTATTAAGGACTATCTACGTAAAAGGGCCTATAGGCGTTGCAAAGCTTAAGGTTAAATATGGCGGCAGGAAAAATATGGGGATGAAGCCTGAGCACTCAGTAAAAGGTTCAGGAAACATATTGAGAAAGGTTCTTCAGCAGCTTGAGAAGGCCGGCCTTGCCAAGCAGGCTCAGAAAGGAGTCCATAAAGGCAGGATTATCACTCCTAAAGGAATTTCATTGTTAGCACAGGCTGGAAAGAGGGTTAAGTAAGATGGCAAGATATAAGCACCCTTCTAGGAAGCAGAGGATGGCCAAGGTTGGCAGGCGTACTAGATGGGCCCCTTTTTGGACTGTATTCAAGATTTACGGCAAAGGAAAGCGTGTCCATCCTGGAAGGCATACTGCTGTTAAGCGTTCCTGGCGCAGGACCAAGGCAAAATTATAGGTTTATCAGGTTAGAAAATGGCAAAAAAGGAAGAAAACAAGGTTGTGCTTGAACGCACTTATAACATTCCGCTTAGGAAAGGCTTTCAGACTGCTCCTATGTATAGGCGGGCTAAGAAGGCGCTTCTTGTCTTGAAGACATTCCTTTCTAAGCACATGAAATCTGATAATGTTAAGATCGGAAAATATCTTAACCTTGAGATCTGGAAGAGAGGGATAACTAATCCTCCTCATCATGTTAAGGTTATAGTCAAGAAATATGATTCTGGAGTTGTTGAGGCAGAGCTTGAGAGTGCTGCTGCATTGATCAAGAAAGCTGAGGCAAAGAAGGCTAAGAAAGCAAAGCCTGCTAAGCCTAAGAAACAAGCTAAGGCTTCTGGGGCAAAGGAGGAGAAGGCAAAGCCTGAATCCAAGCCTGTTGAAGATAAAAAAGAAGCTCCTAAGAAGGAATCTAAAGCTTCTGAAGAGAAAGAGCTTAAGGACGCTCTTAAAGGAGAATAAATCCTTATCCTATTTTTTTATTAATGCTTAACCTTAAATGTGCTTATCCTCGATGAGTTGGGGTATTAAATGATTCCTTATTCCTATTGCGACTTTTGGGATCTCTTCTCTTGCAAACCAGCCTATATTCTTGATCTCTGAAGAAGGTTTGATCTCTCCTGATATGTCCAGGATATAGCAGTGTACTTCTTGTTCCATTCCCCTTACTTCATTAACTGTCTTATATGTTAAGTAATGGCTGTAATTAACCATTGAAGCGCCTAGCTCTTCTAGGATTTCTCTGCTTAACGCTTCTATATGTGTCTCCCCTTCTTCAACTCCTCCACCTGGAGTCCAATAGAAGTTTGCATCGTCATTAGTTACAAGAAGTATTTTTTTGTCTTTGATTATTACAGCAGCTACTCTTTCTCTTGGCATCTTATTCTGTCAATCCTACATTGAAGCTCATCCCTGTTTCCTGTACATTTCTGACTTCAACATAGGTTCCATTTAGGATATTTTTATTCTGCTCGTATCGTGCAAGGATCCTTGCAGCCCTTCTTGTATCTGTACTTGACCCACCTGCTGCTATTATCTGCACATAGCCGTTGTTTTCAAATAATTGTACTACTGATCTGCCCCAAAATCCTTCCATGCAGTCATTAGGATATCCCAAAAGTTCTGCTGCTGCAGGATTTGCACATGGGCCTCCTACAACTATTGTGTTTTGGTCCATTACGCTGTCTATCTCTGAGGCTAATACTACCGGCGCTTGAAGCTTGTTCTTTGTAAGGTATTGCATGCTTATGGCTATGTCTATCGCTCCTATAGTATCTGACGCTGCTGCATTATCCCCGATAACTATAACTCCATAGAATTTCTCATTGACGATAAAAGGCATGGGATATTGTTTTAAGTCAAATTGTCCTGCTACAGACGCTGCTGCTATCAGCGCAATGCCCATTATTATGCCCAACACCAATGGTTTATTCATATCCTTAAATATATCTTTGGTTGTTTATATATGTTTTGTTGAGAAAAATGTTAAAGAAAAAGAGAAATAAAAAAACTGCTATTTAGCAGTTTTAAGCTGTTGTGTCGTCTGCAGGGTTTGTGTCATCTGTTGTAGTTGTTGTGGTTGTAGTTGTGGTAGTTGTTGTGGTTGTTACTGGGCCTACAGCGATGTCTGTCATGCTTGTTCCTGTCACAGACACTTCTGTTCCGGTTAGAGCATAGTTTTTGTACTGTGCAAGTACTCTGCATGCCCTTCTTGTGTCGTCAGCGCTTGCTCCTGCTACTAGAAGTGCTACTTTGCTGGTTACGCTGTCTTCGTATAGTTTCAAGACTGCGTTTCCTTCTTCTAGTGTTAGTCCGCTTAGGCACTCTGGAACTGTGTTTGCAACTCCTGTTAGGGTTGCTGCTGCTGAGTTAGCGCATGGTCCACCGACAACGATTGCATTAACAGCTGTCACATCTGCTACCTCGCTGTCCAGCTTTGGAGCTCCTACAGCAATCTTGTTGACTGTCTGTGTTGTCAATAATCCGCCTTCGCTTCCGCCTGTGGTTATTGCTTCTGTTGCTCCTGATGTCAAGAATACATTAGCAATCGCTTCACTCTCTCCATAGGTTAGGGTTAGGGATGCCTGTGTTCCTGCTGTGCTGTGCTCTATGAAGGTGCCGTAGTCTGTGTATGCTTGTTCCAGATTGTCGTTGCTTTCGAGTGATTTCAGTCCAGACCAGGTGCTATCGTCAGACATTGTAGCATCTACATCTGTAATCTTTGTTGCGTCAGAGTTCACACCAAGTGTTATGTTGATTGTCTCTGCGGATTTGACTGAGTCTTCTCTTGTGTCATGGTCGTTCTCTTTCACATGCACTTTAACTGTTGCGTTTTCTCCTTTCTGGGTGGTTAGTTCTTCGAAAGTCAACTTAGCGCCGTATTTGGTGTAGAAGATACTTCCAAGTCCTGTTGTCCCTGTGAAGTTCACGTAGTTTCCAGATCCATTTACTGCAAATGAATGGTCTGTTCCATCTAGTGTTATTGTTCCTATTCCTGTAGTGCTAGAATAAGATACTTCATTTAGGTCGGTTGCTCCAGATCCAAGATCTTTAAATGTAATATCATGGTCTGTAGTGTCTATCGTTGATACCTGCAACAGGTGGCTGTTTCTGTTTGTTGTGTCGTCTGTTACTAAGAACATACCCTTCTTTGGGATACTTTCTATTAGTGTTGTTCCCAGGTGTAGCCTTTCATCGCTGTCTTTTCCTACTCTTATCACGTCTGAGAC
>CAZGIN010000043.1:0-8909 GCA_964526585.1 uncultured Methanosarcinales archaeon | reverse complement strand
CTGACTGCGCCAATACAGAATCCATGTTCAGGATCATACAATCTATCCCTTCAAAAAAAGCAGAGCCGTTCAAGATATGGCTTTCTAAAGTGGGATATGAAAGGATACAGGAGATAGAAAATCCAGAGCTTGCACAGGACCGGGCAAGAAGGTATTATGAGCTAAAAGGCTACCCGAAAGATTGGATCGAGAAGAGGCTGAGAGGTATAGCTGTCAGGCAGGAGCTCACAGGTGAATGGGCGCAAAGGGATGTCAAAAACTCAGAATATGGTATCTTGACAAATGAGATAAGCAAAGCAACATTTGGAGTTGAGATAAAAGATCATAAGAAGCTGAAAGGGCTTATACCCAAATACAAAAACCAAAACCTAAGGGATCACATGACTGATCTTGAGCTTATCTTCAACATGCTTGGAGAGGCATCAACTACTGAGATTGCAAGAAGCAAAGATGCTCAGGGGTTTTCAGATAATAAGATTGCTGCCGAAAAAGGCGGAAAGATAGCCGGAGATGCGAGGAAAAGCTTAGAGCTTGAATCTGGTAAGAAAGTAGTGAGGGAGGCAAATTATCTCAATCTTGTAAAAAAGAAAAAGCTTGATCAAAAGTAAGTTACCAAAAACCCATCTCAACCACCAAAATCCTTTTATATTGCCTCTTTCTCCGAAAGATAGGTGTTTTCATGGGTGCAGTCGACATAGAAACGATTCCTATCTCCAGCATGGGAGAGGACTCGTTAAAGCAGTTCTTGAAGGATAATGGCATCTCTTTGAAGGCAGAGGAAGCAAGGTCCATTCCCAACAAGTTAGGACGTGATCCAACCTTGACTGAACTGCATATCTTCAATATTGAATGGAGTGAGCATTGTTCTTACAAATCTAGCAAGGAAATTCTAAAGCTGCTCCCAACTGACGCATCTAACATAATCCAAGGCCCTAAAGAAGATGCAGGAATAGTATACTTCACTACATACAAGAATGAAAGGTATGGTATCGTGATAGGCCATGAATCTCATAATCATCCGTCACAGGTTGTTCCGTTTGAGGGTGCTGCAACAGGTATAGGAGGCATTGTAAGAGATATCTCGTGTATGGGAGCTTCTGTAATAGCAAATGCTGATCCGTTAAGGTTCGGAGACCCTTACGGAAAAAACGCATTAAGGACTAAATACATTGCTAATGAAGTGATAAACGGCATTGCAGGCTATGGTAATCCTTTGGGAGTTCCTGTCATCGCTGGAGACATCTATTTCAACTCTTCTTTTGATGATAACTGCTTAGTCAATGTAGCAAGCTTAGGTCTAATAAAACAATCTGGCATTATCCATAGTGCTGTTCCCGAAGAAGGGTTAGGCTATGACATAATAGCTGTAGGAAAAGCTACTGATTCATCTGGTTTTGGAGGGGCTGCTTTCGCTTCTTTAACTTTGGATGATGAGGAAAACAACAAAGGTGCAGTACAAGTCCCTGATCCGTTCCTAAAAAATATCCTGCTGAGAGCAAACCAAGCTGTCTTCAAGGCAGCAAAAAATAACAATATCAAGATCGGTTTCAAGGATTGCGGTGCTGGCGGCATCATGTGTGCATCCAGTGAGTTAGGAGCTTCTGGAAACTTCGGCATGGACATCAATTTAAACGACATCCACACTTCTATGGACATCCCGCCATATATCGTAGCTTGCGCTGAAACTCAGGAGAGATTCGTATGGACTTCTCCTAAAGAATTCACAAATACTATCCTAAAGATCTACAACGAGGATTTTGAGCTTCCTAATATTGCAGAAGGTGCAGAAGCAAGGATAATAGGAAAGGTAATTCAAGACCAAGATTACATCTTAAGACACAACAACAAGATCGTCTGCAATGCTCCTATCCATGAAGTCACTGAAGGCATCAGATACAAAAGGCCTTCTCAAAACCCTAACATTCAGCATGAAGAACCATCAATTCCAGAACCGACAGACTACAATGACATCCTGAAGAAAGTCTTGTTCCATCCTAATGTTGCTTCCAAAAGGAAAGCTTACAAGCATTATGATACTGAAGTTCAGGGCAACACTATCATACGCCCGGGAGAGGCAGATGCTGGTCTCATCTCTCCTTTAGAGGGCTCAAGCGCTGGAGTCGCATTAAGTGTTGACCACAACCCAAGATACAGCAAGATAGACCCTTATTGGGGAGCTATCAATGGTGTTGCTGAAGCGATGAGAAACATAGCTGCTATAGGAGCATCCCCTGCTGCAATGACTGACTGCCTTTGCTTTGGCAATCCTGAAAAGCCTGATGTCTTCCATGGTTTTGTAGAATCAGTCAAGGGATTGGCAAAAGCTGCAACAAGATTACATCAAAAGGATGGAGAGCCTGTTCCTTTCATATCGGGAAACGTCAGCTTCTACAACGAATCAAAAGAAGGAAACACTATAGATCCTTCTCCTATCATAGCTTGTGTAGGCATAATAGACGATTACAGCAAAGCAATAACTACTAAACTAAAAGCAAGAAACACTAAACTCTTCTTGTTAGGAAAAAGGGAGGATGAGCTAGGCGGCTCTGTATATTATGACCTGTTCAACCATTTGGGAGCTAACATCCCAAAACCGAATTTAGACACCTTAAGGTCTCAGATATTCACGATAATTGAAGCCATCAACAAGAGATTGCTATTAAGCTGCCACGATATAAGCGACGGCGGCCTTGCAGCCTGTATAGCAGAGATGTGTTTCGGAGAAGACGGTAAAGGCAGGATAGGTGTTAGTATCAGCTTAGATGATTCACTACCAAGTTCAAGATCTTTATTCAGTGAAACCCCTGGATTCATATTAGAGATCTACCCTGAATTTGAGCAGGAACTAAAAAATATTGCAAAAGAGAACAACATCGATCTGATAGGACTGGGAACTACAACACACGAACCGATAATAAAGATCTCCCATAATAAACAAGAACTAATCAACATAGAGATTAAAGAAGCTGCGCAATACTGGCTTAATGGCTTCACAGAGGCGATAAGATGATCGCAGTAATATATTTTCCTGGAAACAATTGTGAACTTGAAACTCAAAGGGCAGTTAAAGCAGTAGGATTGGAATGTGATATCTTAAGATGGAACACTAAGAAAGATATCTCTCCATATCAAGGATACATCCTTTGCGGCGGCTGGTCTTATGAAGACAGGATAAGAGCAGGTGTTATCTCTTCAAGAGATCCGATCATGCAGGAAATCAAAAAACAATCGATAAAAGCTAAACCGATATTAGGGATCTGCAACGGAGCTCAGGTATTGGTAGAATCCGGATTAGTCCCTAATACTAATGATCAGCAAAAGCCCCAGGCAGCTTTGGCTCCAAACCATAACAATTTCTTATCTGGCTTCTATTGCACCTGGACTAATATTAAAGTAAACAACACAAAGACAGCTTTCACAAGCAATTTTGAAAAAGACGAAATTATCCGGATACCGATAGCGCACGCAGAAGGAAGGTTCACTACTGACAATCCTGAGAAACTTAAAGACCATATTGCTTTCCAGTACTGCGACGAACAAGGAAACTTAACAGATCCAAATGGAAGCTTCATGAGCGCTGCTGGCTTAATTAACAAGCAGGGAAATGTGCTTGCCATGATGCCTCATCCAGAGCGTGCTTGCTTCAACAGGCAGCTTCCTTATCATGAACAAGTTTCATTCAAGGACATGATCAGCCATGCTAAGGCTATGAAAATATTTGAATCTATGAGGGATTATCTAGGATGAGATTTTTTGTAAAATTAAAGACGCCTGACGCAACCGCAATTACTGCGTTCAAAGCTTTAAAGAGGATGGGTTTTGCTGAACTAAGATCATTAGACCGCTTAGACTATTATGATTTCAACTTAGAAAATGACATCTCACACAAACTAAAGGCCTGCGACTTATTAGTGAACGCAAACAAACACCTAGTCTTAGATTCACCTCCAGATGGCACAAAACTGTTGGTGAAAGACAAAGATTCTCCAGATAGTCTCCTAAACACCTTGAAGAACCGTCTAGGCTTCAATGAAATAAGATCTATGTCAAAAGGAACATTATGGGTGATGGATCTAAACTCCTCAAGCCCTGAGGATATCGCGACTGACATTGCTGATGCTTTGTTATACAACAGATTCTACCAGAATTTTGAGTTTTTATAGGCTATTCCCAAACAAAAGATTTATAAATCAAAACTTCTAGGGCTTTGTTATGGGTAGATGGATGAGGAATTTAGCTATAGTTGCAGTTATTCTTACAATAATCTCTTGTATCGCTTTTGCTCTTCCTCCTAGTTTGGGAGGATCTTCTGGCACAACTTCATCTTCTGGCACAACTGCTCCTTCATCATCTTCTAGTTATACTGTTTCAGGCATACCTTCAAGTCCAAATGTTCCTGCTTTCGGCAATAATCTTCCTGGGCTTCCAACCATCCCTGATCTGATATCAGTCACTACAGGCGGCGGAGGAGGCAATGGTGGTGGTGGCGGCTCCTCTGGAGGCGGAGGCGGAGGCGGATCTGTCCAGCCTGGAATCAATTATCCTTTCCCTCCTTATCCTGAGAATGTTTCATTGCATCCTTCTTCTGGAGCTGAATTGACAACAGAACCTTCAGAACAAACTCCTGAAGAGATTGCTGCTGCTGAAGCAGCTAAGAAAGCAGCCGAATCGATACAGATTAAGAAAGAGCGCACTTATGGATGGATCATATTGTTATTATCCCTCTTAATAATAGCCGGTGCGATAGCATTTTTTGCATACTATAAGATCAATAAGGATTTCAAGGCTGCCATGGATAATGTGAAACATACTGTTGAGGGATATGAGCACAATGTTGAGGAGTTTGTCAAGCATCCTTTTGAGCATCCTCAGGAAGCTCATGAGCATCATCTGAGGGGTATAACTCATTATCATCATTCTTTGAATGACTTGCATAGATACATCGAGCACAGCCTTGGCAAAGGCTATTCTTATCGTGAGATAAGGACTATCCTTTTGTCTAAAGGATGGAACGATGATGATATACTTAATGCTTACAAGATGAAAGGTTTTAGGCACGGTGGGTGATTTTATGAAAAAGTTGGTTATATTGATTTCGGTCTTGCTTCTGGTTGCAGGATGCGCTTCACAATCTGATTTTGCTGGAAAAGCATACCAGTTCTATAACAGGAGCGCTGTCACAGTAGGACAGGATTTTGCTTCACCCGAAGGTGCTATAATTGTTGAGCCTCACGAAAATCTTCTGAACAGAAATACTATCTCAGTAAATATACTATACGAAAACCTCTCAGTTTTATACAGGAAAGGTTATCTCTGCAGGGTCGGCTCTTATGAAGGAGGAAGCTTTGTTTGTTCTGCTTGGGAAGAGGTCCCTATGGACCAGCCAAGATTAAGATGGCAGGGAAATCCTACTGAATGGGTTGCGCAGAGCGATGATCACCTGTTTGCAACTATAGAATTCTCAAGGGAAGACTCATTCCCTGGAACAGCATGGTTCATAATGTACGGCTGCCCTAAATCTACTGCTAACTGGGATTATTATGCTAATATTATTCCGGATCCTGAGAACCCTTCAACTTCAGAGATGCTTTCTCTTCTGGAAAACCTCAACTGCGGCGGAAAATGGTATATCCATCCTATAGAGTTTGAGGCAGATGAGAATCTTGAGTTCCAGTCCTGCGCTGTCCTTCCTGATACTACTGATTATATCGATCTTGGCAGCAACGTCAATTTTAATGTTCCTGGGATGTTCACTTTGGGCATTAACAATTTTGTTGACTACAGCTTTGAAGGAGGATATCCTGATGCTGAGGATCTTAATCCTGCCTGGAGCCCGGTAACCAGCGTATCGATAGACGAGCCTAATGATTTCTCAGCAGGTATTGAGAACTCGCATCTTAAGATCAATTATGAAGATACCTCCCATGCATCTTCTTATACTGCTCTGCAGTATGATTTTGATGAGCCTGCTTCTTCAGGATTATATCTTCTTGAGTTTGATTATATGGGGGATATAACTGATGTTGAGGCTAAGCCTTATGTTGTTGTTGATGACGGAACATCTGAGACCAGCTACGCCTTTGCTGATATTGCTGGCATGCCTTTATCTCCTACTGTCTTCAACCATTTCGCTGCGCTTGTAGGCGTTGGTGATACTAAAACTATAACTGCTGTAGGCCTTGAGATGCAGGAATCTGGTTCAAATACTGAATCTTTAGCTCTTGAGATTGATAATATCAAGCTGAAGAAGGTTATCGTTTACAGTGACGATACTTGTTATGCTTATGGCGCTGGAGACATAGCTGATGTCCTGATAAGTTCTTATGATGATATTGCAAATGTTGACTGCAGTGATGTCCTCTCAACAGTTGGAAATAACCTCCAGCTCAGGCTTGGCAACGTTGAATCCTGTAATATAGAGACAGACAGCATTACATATTCTATTGAGTCTGTCCAGTGCTTGGACATAATCGATGCAGCATGCGAGCTTGTAGGCAATGATTACACAAATTGCCCTGGTGAATTGATATTCGCTCCTAGGAGCACAACTGCATGTGATGTCTCAGATGTTTCTGCTGTTATCCCTTTCTGTGATGATTCTGATTCAGGCTTTGATATCATGACTTTTGGGACCGTTTCTGATGAGACTGGCTCTTTGTCAGATGAGTGTCTCCCAAATGATATACTTAATGAGTATTATTGCGTTGGTGATGAGCGCCATGTTCAGGCTGTTTCATGCCCTGATACTTGTACAGATGGAGCTTGCGACATCCCTACAGGAGGCCCTATTGCTTGTACTGATACTGACAACGGCCCTGATCCTTATACTTTGGGAACAGCTTCTACTTCGACAGTTTCTTCACAGGATGAGTGTGTTGATGCTAATACTTTGAGGGAATATTATTGCGGCACTACTGGAGTGATATATTCAGATTTCCCTTGCCAGTACGGCTGCGATAGCGGAGTTTGTAATCAGCCTCCTACGATACAATCTCCTTCTGACTGCAAGAACTATGATGATCTTGTAGGAGATGTGTGCGGAGCTGCTGAGCTTGGTACTCCTACTGGAGAGCTTGACTTCTACAATGAAGCTGAATGTTCTGGTTCTGCTTCAAATACTCAGGTTGTGAAATGTGATGATAAGGAAGTATTCAATGATATTGATATATACAAATGGTCTGCTTTCCAGACATGCCCTTACGGCTGCTTCCAGGGAGAATGCATGCTTCAGTCTGAGCAGTGCCCTCAGGACTGCGAGGACGAGTTTGTTGTCCTTGATGGAGATTGCGAGGCCGAAGGCGAAGGCGCAACTTCATGCATCGGAGAGTATGGTGCAAAGAATCTGGTAGCTAAATGCAAGAAATACACAAAGGTTGTGATAACTTATACGACAACTGGAGGAGCGTTCCCTATAACTATTCCTCATTTCAGCTTTGTTGATGCTTATGCCTGGGACTTTGACGAGCCTTGCAGGTATGGCTGCTATGATGGAGAATGTGTCAACTCAAATCATCTTTGCGCAGTAAACAATCCTGACTTTGAGTGCGACTTTGGTGAGCACAGCTGCCAGTCGAATCCAGGATATTTTGATACAGAAGAATACTGCACTTATAATGGTACGCATAGCTATCTTATAACTTTTGATACTTGCACAGACAGCTGCACTGAAACTCCTTCAGGTGTTGAATGTGACAACTTAAGATGTGATGTTGAGGATACTTATGCTTATCTGCTGCCTTTTGAGCAGGGCCATACTTGCTTCACGACAAACCGTCAGACCTGCATGTACAATCCGACCACTGGTGATTATGGCGTGATGAAATGCCAGAGGTCTTCTGCATTTGGCATGCCTAAATGGGTAAAGCTTCAGGACTGCACAGGTGCATGTTATGATGGACAATGCCTTCCTTCAGGCCAGGACTGCCCTGTTGGAGCTGGCGGATCATGCATCACAGATGCTGACTGCATCTCAAATATCTGCTTGAATGATGATACTTGCGGATGCGTTGATAACAATGACTGTGATTATCAGAATGATGAGACTTGTGTCAGCGGCGAATGTGTATTCGAGGACTATGACAGCGACGGAATTGCTGACCATGAAGATAACTGCCTTGTAATAGCAAACCCTGATCAGGAAGATGCTGATCTTGACGGTGTTGGCGATGCTTGTGATACGCCCGACAGGTGTGATTATGAGGCTGCTGCTGAAAGATATGATGAAGGAGAGAGCTGCGACAATGCTTTCAAGACTCTTGGAGAGCATTCACCTTCTGTTTACATCGAGAATGTTGTTGCGCATCAGGATACTACAGGGCCTGGAGTAGCATTGTCTTGGCCATATGCAAATAGGGCTTACAGGTATTTCACTGCTACTTGTAAACAAGGAAGGACTGCTATTGAGGTTCCTGTTGTTAACGATTGGATGCATTATTATGAGATCAATCCTGTGATCAATTCTATTGCCAATCAGCCTCACAGCTTCCAGTTTGACGATGATATTAGTGGAGGATTTTATGGGCCTAGCACTCCCTTCGATTGGGATAATACATGCTGGCAGGTTGCTGACGGCTCAAATATGAGGTTTGGATGCACTGCTGTTTACGGCCATGACGATCATTCTTACTGTCGTGATGGAGCAACAGCGATCTGGAAGCTAGGCTGCTGTGATGTAGATAATGACCATGACGGTTATTATGGAACATCTATGGATCCAAATGATCCAAACCTTGATCCTGATGATAGCGATCCGTTCAATCCGCCAAGGAATTATGGAGCTGAGATCGTGGCGCAGCCGGGAGTAAGCCTCACTGTAGGCTGATTTTTTTTATTCTATCTTATTCTCTATTTTCACAACCTATTTAAACAAGTAATTTCTCCCTAATCTGAGGTGTAGGCATGAGCAATAT
>CAZGIN010000042.1:0-8968 GCA_964526585.1 uncultured Methanosarcinales archaeon | reverse complement strand
TTCTCTCACTTCCGTACACTGCAGCTCCCTGGCTGTATGAATCGCCGTAGAAGAAAAGTACAAAAGAGTCAGGAGCAGTATTTTCTGATATCCAGTTGAGAGAATCCCATCTTGCCTGGCTCATAAGACCCGGAAGATTTACTGAGATATAATTCATCTTAAGTATTATTATTAAGATAGCTATCGAGACTATACCTGCAAGAATCTGTTTATTTTTCTTCTTGACTGCAGATATGATGATGAAAATCCCATAACCAAAAAATAGGGAGATATACACTGGCCAGAAAAATCTCACCTGATGGGCTTTTGCAAAAAAAGTGCCTCCGATATGTGTACCGAAGCCGAACAATGTTATGAATCCGAAGAATAATAATGTTTTCATATCCTTCTTGCCCTTTGAGAACAGCATGAGACCTGCCACTCCCAGCAGCACTACCCACAAGGTCCACCCAAAAACCATTATAGTATTTGGCCCATACCATGAAGCGATGTTCATCCCACCGAAAAGGTCTATGAATTTCTCTGTGCGTACAGAAGAATAGAAAGTATATTTGAACAAGATCAGGTAATATATTGAAGTGACAAATGCGACAGCGCCTGCTTTGAGGAAGAAGAGGAATATCTTCTTGAAGTCATGAAATCTTGATTGTATCAGATGGTATCCTGAAATCAGTACTATCGCTAACAATGCCAGCAACCCTTCTGAAGGATGGAGATTCAGTAAGGCGCCAAAAAATATTCCTACAAGTATATAGTTATAGCTGTCCCAGCGCAAGTTAAGAATCGACCACGCTACCCCTATTAGGAATAAAGTTCCGCCGATAACTCCCCATTGCCCCCACAGCAAGACCCTATGGAAATTGCCAAAAAAGAGAAATGACATTATAGACAGGGATGAAAGAGCGATAATTTTATTGAAGTTCTTCCTTATTATAAGATATGTAGTAAGGATTATCAGGATCTCCCATATCCCCACCATAAAAGGTAATGTTGCATAGTGATGGATCCCGCTCAGTTCAGTTATTAGAGGGGGCAGCACAATAAGAATAGGAGAATAGGCTGCAACAATATCATCATAGCCCCAAAAGCTAGGATAATATTTGTAGTTCCCTTTTTCCAGTACTGTTCTTACAAGATACTCATCTTGCAGTGCGTCATTGGCATAATAACCGTATGGATAAGTGTGGTCTAGCCTGTGATCTAAGGTTGTGCCTATTCCTATCCACAAGAAGACTAATGCTGCTGCTGCAATAATCATATATTCAGATAATGATCTGCTTATTTTCATTTTAGTAGGTTATTAATCCAAAAGCCGGTACTTTATAAGGTAATAAGCCGCTTTCACTCCATCTTTCCAGCTTATCTTCTTTCCTTCATTGAAGTTTCTGCATTTATACCAGATAGGGATTTCTTTGATCTTGTAGCCTGACTTTATTATCTTTGCGGTAATCTCAGGCTCAAAGTCAAATCCTCTTGCCCGAAGTTTTCTTTTTTGTATCTTCTCCAGGACTTCCCTCGTAAACATCTTATAGCAGGTCTCCATATCTGTGATCTTCCGCAGATAGATTACTCTCGTCAGGAGGCTGAGGAAGAGGTTTCCTAGGTAATATATATGGTATTTTGCTTTGTGTTTTCTCATAAATCTTGATCCGAAGACTACTTTGTAGCTGCCGTCAAGTATATAGGGTATCATCCTGCCAAAATCAGCAGGATCATATTCAAGATCTGCATCCTGTATCACCACTACATCTCCTTTTGAGTGGGCAAATCCTGTCCTTACCGCAGCGCCTTTCCCCATGTTCTTCTTATGGGATATGACCCTTATGTTTCTGGCATTCAACTTATCCAGCAAGTCTCTTGTGCCGTCATTGCTTGCATCATCTACTATTATTATCTCTTTATCAGCTCCAGAGATTTGTGTTTCATTTACTTTCTTTATTACTTCAAGAATGGTGTCTTTTTCATTGTATGCCGGGATGATAATGGATAATAGCATTATTTTATGGTTTAGCTCATTAATTTATAAAATTATTGACTGAAGATAATCCTTTCTAGTGCACAAGATATTTAAACGATGATAGCATCTGTTTTATCATGGCAGGCAAATCAGATTCGAAAAGGCTAAGCAATATTGACAAGCAGCTCCTGGAGATCTCAAAACAGGTATCTTTCATAGACATAAATCCTGATAATGAGGACTCTGAAAAGGCGCTTTTCTTCAGCAATCCTGATTACAATCCGCAGTTTAAGTATCTACCTCTGAAAACACCTCCGGAGAAGATCCTCAAGGAGTTGGACAAGCTTGATCTTGGCTATACCCCTATGGACAAGATATTCAGAAAATCTGCTTCAAGGCTTCGTTCTCTTGTGAAGATGCTTGAATCAAGAGGTTCTGTGAGATCTTGCAGGATATCTGAGAAGATATACGGCACTCCTTCTCCTGCTTTGGTAGCAAAGGCCAAAGACATGCTCAGCGAGCCGATAAAGAAGTCTGCAAAAGAGAAGGATCTTACTACCAAGCAGATCCTGCGCATGATGAACAATGCTTTCGTGAGGTTTGGAGCTAACTGGACTGTGATGGAAAAAGATATGGCTGCTAGTGCAGCTGTTTTGGCAGGAAAGCGCCAGCTTCTTATCAGGACTAAAAGCAGGTTTCCGAAAAGTTTTGTCAAGCGCCTGATAGTGCATGAGATCGGAACACATGTCCTGCGCGCTGAAAACGGTTCAAAGCAGCCTTACAAGATCTTTGAGCATGGGCTTCCTGATTACATGATGACTGAAGAAGGTCTTGCTGTTTATAATGAAGAGCTTAACAAATGCTTAGACAAAGAAACCATGAGAAGGTATGCTGCCCGCACTATAGCTATAAGCAAAGCGCTCAACTCTTCATTTAGGGAGACCTTCAACCATCTGAAGCAGTTCTTTGATGATGATGAGTTTATCTGGCGTACTGTCGTAAGGGCAAAAAGAGGATTGGGAGATACTTCCCAGCACGGGGCTTTCACAAAGGATCATCTCTATCTTAAAGGGTATTATGAAGTAAAAAGTTTCGTAGAGAAAGGAGGAGACATCAGCAAACTCTACTATGGCAAGGTCGGGATTGATGACGTTCCTGATCTTGACAAGATCCCGGGGCTTATCCATCCTATGTATCTTCCTTTCTTTAGGTATTTCCAGTTCCTTATAGAGTTCATCAACGAGCTTGTGAAGTTCAACATCAAAGTGTTTCTCAAGCCGGTATTATATCCATTAGATATAAGGAATTATAAGAAGCTCTTCGACGCTATCATCAAGAAGAAGCAGTAGATGAGGTAAATTCTTCCACGACAGAGTATATTGGCCCTCCAGAAGTCAGCACGCTTTGATAAAGCTTGAATGACTTCACATGCAAGATCATAGGCGCAACCTTAACATTATCAAGCTTCTCCATGAACTTCTTCTTATCCCCTACATACTTCGCCCTTGCAAGAGTCACATGAGGTCTGAAATCTCTCTCTGATTTCATATGTGGAACTAATTTGGATATCTTCTCTTCAATATCCTTATTGATCCTGTCCAAAGCGGCATTCTTTTCGCCCCCTATCCACACCACATTTATGCTCTTCGGAGAAAAAACTCCTATCCGGTCAAGCAGAATCTCAAACTTATCAAATCTTACCTCTCTAAGCTCTTCCCTGATCTTCACAACACCTTTCTCAGATACTTCGCCTATAAACTTCAGCGTGATATGGAAGCTCCCTACTGGCCTGAGCTTAGCTGTATCTTTATCTATAGAATCCAATACTTTGTTCTGATAACCCTTAAACGCATCACACAGATCTTCACAGTCGATTCCGATAAAAAGTCTCATATAGAAAGGATAATAAAAAAAATATATAAAGATATAGTCCTTAAACTTATTCTGTCTTTGGCTCTTCTTCTGAAGGTTCTTCTTCTGGAGCTTCTTCAGCTGGCTCTTCTGGAGCTTCTTCTGAAGGTTCTTCTTCGCCGAAGTCTTCTGAGTCTTCTGGAGCTTCTTCAATTGGGGCTTCTTCAGCTGCTTCTTCTGATGATTCAGATGAAGCCTCTGCTGGAGCGCTTGTTGCTTCTCCTACGATCTCTGCGAAGCCGACTTTCCTAAGGACTTTTGTTACCTTGACTTTTATGCGCTGTCCTTCTTTTGCGCCTGGAACGAATAGTACAAATCCGTTCTTCTTTGCTACGCCGTCGCCTTTTTCGCCGACAGCCTCTATTGTTACGTCTAGCTCTTCGCCTACGCTTACTGGTTTTGGTGGCTCTCTTCCGCCCCCAAATCTTCTATTATTTCCGTACATGTTCTATTTCACCTTATGTTTTTTGCAGGCTTTCGTCTGCACCTGTCGCATCCAAGCCTAAGCTTGTCGCGTTATCGAGCATAATTGCGCCATCTTATTTAAAGGTAGTGATTTTTACTAGGGAAAAGTGAGAAAAGCTGTTAAAGAAAGGTTTAAAAGACCCTCTTAGATTCTTAAGGTGATGCAGAAGAGATTTAACACTACAGGCAGGCCTTTGAGGATAATAGAGAAGAAGCTCAAGTCTTACTTCAGGGGAAAGTGCATCGACATAGGTGCAGACAATGGAAGGCATCTTTTTCTTATGCCGAAAGGAAGCATAGGCCTAGATCATTATACTGATTATTTCGAGGATTATACAAAAGCAGGCTTTGAAGGGGTTCAGTGTGACTTGAACCAAGGGATCCTTCCCTTTAAAGACAATGATTTTGATACTATCTTGTTCAGCCATTGCCTGGAACATATTGAGATGCCCAACAGGATAATAAAAGAAGTGTTCAGGATACTCAAGTCTGGAGGGACTTTGATAGTTGGGGTTCCTAATGTATATTGCATACATACTGATTTTTACGGCCCGAAGTGGGATTACCATATCAATGTTTACGACGGCAAGGCATTGAAGAAGCTTTTATCAAAGAACCGCTTCAAAGTGATGAAAAGATTCTGTAATTTCCCCCTCGGCAACTGGTTTATGTATGCCTTGTTTAATTATACCCCTTTAAAATATTTCTGGGATGATATATTCTTTGTTTGCAAAAAACCATAAAAACCTGAATAAGAAAGAATTAGAAAAAACTAAAGATGCAGCAAAGTATCAAGCATCCGCTATGCCGTCTTCCCTTACCATAAAGACTGCTTCTCCGTCTGCAAGATAAGGGCTATCCACCAGTTTGGCAACTCTAGTATCCTTCTTGCCTTTTCTCAGGTATACTCTGGTTGTTGAGTTATGCGCTACTATGTTTCCGCCTATTGCTTCTGTTGGGTCTCCAAAGAACTGGTCTGGCTTTGCCATGACTTGGTTTGTTACATAGACGCATAAGTTGTGCTTGTCTGCAAGCTTTGAAAGCACGTGCATGTGCTTGTTCAGCTTCTGCTGCCTGTCTGCTAAAGTTCCTCTGCCTACAAATTCTGCCCTGAAATGCGCTGTCAAAGAATCTACTACTATCAGCTTTACGTTCAGCCCTTCCTTAACGATAAGGTCTTCTACTTTCTCAGCTAGAAGCATCTGGTGGTCTGAGTTGAATGCACGAGCTACTTTGATGTTCTTCAGAACCTCTTGAGGATCTAATCCTTTTGCTTTTGCCATCTGTATTATCCTTTCCGGCCTGAATGTGCTTTCTGTGTCGATGAATACTGTAACTCCATTTGCTCCTCCTTTGTCGGCAGAAGTAAATGTGTTTACAGCTAATTGGTGCGCAAGCTGTGATTTTCCTGATCCGTATTTTGCGAAGCACTCTACTATGCTTCCTGTCTCGAATCCGCCAGACAATAGTTTATCGAATTCTTTGCTGCCTGTGGTGATCTTGATTATCCTCTCTCTTCTTTTGAGATATTCTTCGCCTGATTCGAATCCCATGTCAAGCGCTGCCCTTGACTGTGCTATTATCTTTTTTGCTGCCGCCTGGCTCATTCCGGTTGCATCGATCAGTTCTCCTGGTGTTGCTACTGCCACTGCCATTATATCGAGAAATCCTGATGCATGCAGCTTTTCAACTGTTGCGGGCCCTACCCCTGGAAGGTCTGATAAGGTCTTTTCCTGAACTCTTACACCTTCTGATTTTGCGCTTATCTCTCCATTCTCTTCCTGCAGGACCATGACTTCTTCCTCAGATGTGTTATCTTCAATATCTTGCATTTCTTCACTCTCAAATTCTTGTTCTAGCTCTTGTTCTTTTCTTTTCATATGGTTTCACCTACCTAAATTTATACTTTTGCCGTATTTCGGCGGAAATTCAATTAAAAAAATCAAATCTGTTCTGGCTTGCATCACAAGCCTACATCACGATCTCTTCGATCTCTATGTCTGCCTCATCGTCAGATACGGTATGCACTGCATCTGCTGATTTGAGTACGATGTACTCGTACGCCTTCTGGAGTACGAGTGTTGCCTTTGGCAGATCGTTTACTCTTAGAGAAGTTGTTGACTGCCATTCTCCAGTCCTGTCCTTATATCTTCTCTGCAGAGAAATTGTTCTGAATTCTGAAGGCTCTCCTTTCGGATTTACACCCACATTCTTCCAGATCGTTGCGCTTATCGCGCCTGTACTGAACCTTTTTTCAGGTACGTTTTTTGTATTTTTTTCCATTTCAATCGTCCTCCTTGGTTATCCCGTTTTGTTTCAACACACCATGCTTGTGAGCCCCGATTCCTCGTGCTCCTGATGTGGGAGGGTTGCTGCAAAAGCGTTCTTAAGGGCGAGCGTGGATAATTATCCATCTCTAAGGTCTCCATGCGTCGCTCGGAGACCGGTGCAGCCAGTTAAGCTTCTGCACGCGAGCTGAACGCTTTGTTTTGCAACAACAATACTTAGATGTCAAAGGTCCTTTATATAGTCTTTCCGCCCATGTCCAGTGACCACTGTCAAAAACCGGAAATATTGACGACAGAAGTATATGAATTTGCGGATTTCCCTGGATAATTGATATTAAACAGAACCTATTCTTCACCATAGAAAAGCTTATATATCAGTTGGTATCTATAGATACCATGAACCAGCAGATTAATGTAAGGCTGCCTGAGAAATTCCTGGCATCAGCAGTTGAGTACGCTAATAAGCACGGATTTGGAACAGTCCAGGAGCTTATCAAGGAAACCTTGAGAGAGAAGCTTTTCGAAAAGCCGGATATATCCAAGAGAGAGCTTGCGCTCGTCAAAAGGTTGGTAGAAGTAAGTGAAAAAGAAAAGCTTTACAGATCCGAGAAGGAGTTGTTCAGAAAGATCAGATAGTTTTGAATATGTTTTAAAGCCTACAGCATTCTTCCTTGGACAGTTGGATAAGTTGAGCGATGACTCAAAAAAGCTGTTGTCTCAAAAATTAATGCTTCTCAAAGAAAATCCGTTCAGGTTCAAGAGGATTAAAGGATATAAGCTGTTCTTGTTTAGGATAAGGTTTGAGGATAACAGAAGAGAAAAAAGATTGCTATACCTTGTCGACAAGCCTTTTGTTAAGGTTCTCTGTATTCTTGACAGAAAACATGAATATAGCGATCTCAAGATGTATTTAAGAAAATTTACTTGAACCTATCAGAAAAACACGACCCAAACAGTCAGCAGCAAGACCATGACCAATACTATTGTCTCTCCGATCTTTCCTGTCTGTATGAATCCTCTGTGGTGCCATGTTGCAAATGGGTGAAGATAGTCAACTCCTGCCATAGTCAGGCTGTCTGCAAATAAGTGTGAAAACATTCCTATGAAGAGCGCAGTTCCGATCACTTTTGACCACAAAAGATAGACTCCTCCTCCTATGATCGCTGCAAACCATATAGTGTGGCATATCCCCCTGTGCCCCATCGCTGCAAACACTTTTGTTATGCCCAATTTTTGGTTGATCTTGCTCTCTTTGCTGTCAACATCAGGTATTAAGCTCCCCACTAGGACAAAGAACAGGAATATCGCTGCATTTCCATGGTTAAAATACTGCATTGCAAGTATTCCAAATAATAGTCCAAACGCCAGGTGAGTGTGCCACATCATAGTATCTGTCCTCTCCCGATATATATTTAAAGGTATGTTTTTTAAATAAACCTTCATCTAAGATCGAAATGAGCCTGAAAAACATCAGAAATGATATTGACAAGATCGACGCTTCTATCCTAAGGTCTCTTAAGAAAAGGTTTGCTTTAGTCCAGAAAGCCATGGCTTTCAAGAAGCAGCATAACCTTCCTATAGAAGACAAAGCCAGAGAATCCCAGATTCTGATGAAATCCAAAACATTTGCTTTAAACAACAATGTAGATCCTGAATACACCACTAGAGTTATGAAGAACATTATCACGACCGGAAAGAAGCCTTATCTTTCTGAAGAAAAGGTATCATCAGAAACCAAAAAGCCAGAAGCAAAGAAATAATTCTATTTTTCTTTCTCCTTAAACACATACAGCTTATCATTCTTCCTTACTTTTTCAGGAACCTTAAAAGAAATAACTTCTCCTTTCTTTGCAGACTCAACTTCTCCGTCATAAAAATGCATCTCTCCAACTTTTAGTTCAACATATCCTGTTGTTGGCCCGGTTATTATCACGTCATCTTCTTTGTGAAGTTCCCCGGATTGTATCTCAAATTCACCAACACAGTTATTCCCATAATAGTTCACGCAAACTCCGATGAATTCTTTTGTGTGGGTTGCTGCGCTTCCGTACAATCCTGCCCATTCTCCTGTTTTCTCTCCAAGATAATATCCGCCCTGCCAGAATCCTCTGTTGAAGACGCTTGAAAGCTTCTTCATCCACTCAGAAACTTTATCAAGGGAATATTCTCCAGATATGACAGCATCTGCTGCCTCTCGATAGCATTTAGTAACATTATAGACATATTCTGGCGGCCTTCCTCTTCCTTCTATCTTGAATACAGTTGCTCCTGCTTCGACTAATTTATCCAGTATTCCTATAGTACAAAGATCCTTTGGGCTCATCACAAACTTATTATCAATTTTCAA
>CAZGIN010000041.1:0-9016 GCA_964526585.1 uncultured Methanosarcinales archaeon | reverse complement strand
CAGTATGATACAAAATCAGGAAGGCAGTTCTTTTGCTGCGCAATCTGCTTCAGATCCTCAAAATGGGAATCGCCAAGACAATAGACATTGACATGGATAGTATGACCCACCATGATATCGTCCTTGACCGTAAACTCGCATCCTCTGACTATGTTCTCCAAAGGAGGAAGGCCATCGTAAGCATCCATAGTATCATGATCAGTGAAAGCGATGAAATCCATGCCTTTTTTCTTTGCCTTCTCCAACAGGGATATAGGGCTCATGCTTAATGTGCTGAAAACATCAAAAGAAGCAGAAGAATGCATATGCATGTCCATGCGTTTCCAGCCGCGCTCATGATAAGCGCGAGCAAGCTTAGGAGTCAGAAGAGGAGATTTCCTTATCTTCATTCTGGAATCCTGGAAGAGAGGGTATAAAAACTTTGGGGAAATAATGGAAAAGAGATGGAAAAGTACCCATGAGTTTTGAGATACAACATCAGCTATTATGCTCTAGAAAATATAATTCTCATGTCAGAAATTGTTATATATTCTTAGCTTCTCCCTAAAATACAGTATGGAGGCACTAAAATGAATGAACATATGGTAACTCTTTTAATGGAAATAGTAGATAAGCTAGGCAGGATTGATGACACATTAGCTTCAATGGCTAACTCTCGTAAAGAAGATACAGATGAGATTGTCGCAACTTTAGAAAGCATAGAAGGAACCCTAGCATCCTTTAAATCTGAGCCAATAAAGATAAAGAAGGTAGATTGAGGTGGTTGGAGGCTTGTTCTGCTGCACCCTATTCCGAAAATCTTTCGCTGAGGCATCTTAAGATAAGAACCAAAGATTTATAAACTAGAATTATAAAGGAATCTATGGTGACCGGATGAGAGACAGATATTTTATAAAGCAATATCTATTAACGAGTTCTTGAGGTTGAAATGGAAACACTAACAGAAACGCCAATAATCACCTTCGATGAGCAGAATAAGGATAGAGTTCTTTCAAGTTTAGGCTTTAAAGAAGATAAACGAGGAAGGTTGGTCAATGAAAAGGGAACTCTCTTAACAGATCTGGATTTTGAACCTGTATTAGCTAAAGATTTTGGAGGTGCTCTCAGAGGTTCAAAGGTCATTGTCAAGAAGGATAAGTCTGACTTAGTGAAGTATTTCATTTCAAAGAAGAAATGAGTTTTCTTGAAAGCCTTGCAGGAATTTTCAAAGATGCCATTAAAATAAATGTTAAAATTGACAAGAGGCAAATTGATAATCGAAAAATTGAAATTAGGGGCAACACAATCAGTATGGGCTGTCAGACGATTACTGATCCCAAAAAAGTTGATGAGTTTTTTGATTTATTGGCTCGGCAAAAAGATAAAGAACTACTCCCCTTTGATATTCTGGATAAGGAACTTGTCGATGATTTCTTAGTATATGAGAAAATTTCAACCATCACAAAAGATAGTTTAGATAAGCTCAAGACAGTTCTAAATTCAGAGGAGTTAGAAGTTATACTGATGGCTAGAAGAATATGTCTTGCTTATCAGAACGGCAGCAATAAGCTAGTAGATGACTTGAAAAGGCAATTAGAAAAGAACTATCCTCGAAAAGGAAAAAGAGTCTTCAATCTTATAAGCACAGGATATTTTGATGAACTGATAATTCCTTTCATTGAAATATACAAGTCTCGCTTCCCTTCGACATATGTAGAAGAATACAACAAATTCTATCAAGAATTACTGAAATTCTTTCCTATTGCCATATTTGTAGGAAATCAGACAACAACAGACAGGCTCGAAAGCGAATTATCGAAAAGACTAGAAATGGATATCCCCTCTATCAAAATCCATGCTGTAGGACAATATAATATCGAAAAAGTTGAAGCAGCATTGAAGAAATTCGATTTGAAAGGCCTAAAAGTGAATAACAACCAGTTTACGACACAGGCAGGTCTTAATGGTCAAGTAGTGGAAATTCTGTTGAAACAAAATAATTGACATTTAATTGAAGATTTAGTATTATTAAGAGAGCCTCTGGAGGGAGTTGAACCCTCGACCTTGTGATGTCTAGTGCGCTAATACAAGTCACACGCTCTAGCCACTGAGCTACAGAGGCATAAGCTATTGGATTCAGAAACCATTTATAAAGGTTTAGGATGAGGAAAGGCAAAAAATAGTATCAATTAGTACCTATACAAGTTAAGGAAAGTCTTAATCCTCTTGTTCAGCTCTGACACATCAGAAGCTACATTGTTCATGATATGGTCTGTGAAAGGCTTATAGAAGTACTTGTCAAACAAAGTCCTGATAAGGAAGAAAGTAGGCTTCATCTCCCAACGATCCTCATAATCTGTCTCAAGCCAGGCATCAAAGACAAACTGCACCTTGCCATGATTTATCTTGACCTTTACGCCGTCTTTTTCTACTTCAACTTCCTTGACATTATTGCAGATCATCTTAACCTTGATGACGCTCTTGGCATACTCTGTCATCTTCTTATACGGTTCCTCGATAATCTCTATATATTTGCCCTGAGGAGTAACTCTTTCAACGTTCTTCAGCTCCCTAAAATCGTAATACTTCTCCTCAAACCAATCGCCGACAGTAGCGTAAAGATCCTTAAAGTCAAACAAGCCTTCATAAGTTAAACGAAGCTTGTCCACAACAACAGTCCTTTCAGCCATAATCTAATCCTCTTTTGACCAATTTATTATGCATCTTAATCTTGGAATACTTAAATATTATCAATTGAATGCTTTTTTCAGCTCACACCCTCATCCTTGACCTAAAGTACTGAGCATCCATATCAAGGGTCTCCTTAGCTGCGCTATAAAACTTATACATGGTATAATAAAGCTCATCACTGTAGATGTTATCCCAGTTCTTACGCCACACCCAGTCAAAAAACCACTGGGAAACAATATCCATAAACTTGCTCTTGCCGAACCACTTGTTTGAATAGTCTACCTCTACGCTTCCTGTAAACTCACCCATGATACGGGCTTTTGTCATACGAGTCTTGGCGCCTTCCTTGATAACGTCAACTTCCTTCATATCATAAAGGTGGAAATATACATTAAGCCTGAACTTGACCATCCCGGAAACCTTACGCATGCCCTCCCATTTCACCTCATCCTCAGCGCCAGCAGGGCTTGGCACTTTATGCTTATACATACGTTCAGAGATCTCATAATCACGGTCATTAAGCCAGTTACGAAGAGTCTTGTACAGATTATCCCAATCAAATACTCCCTGATAGATCAGACGTGCAGTCGGCAAAGGAATCTTCTTACTCATAGCACAAACACCTAAACATTCTCCTCAAGCTTAGCATCAGGGAACAAGTGAGCGAGCTCAGGCTCAGGAATATAGCTCTTGAACTGGAAGTAGTGCTTAAGCAAGTCTATAAAAGTAAACACTTCCCTGTGCAGCCATTTCCTATAGTAAACCTTCTGCTTCTTGATTATACGCTTATAAAATATATCCTTAAAGCCCTTAAGCAAAGGATGGCTCCCTATATTGGCTTTTTTATTGTAGTCATAAACAAGCTTTGCATAAAGCTTGATCTCAGGCTCGCCCCAATTTGTCTTGTACTTCTTGCCCTCCCACATCACTTCAGTATCCTTGACAAGATTTATGTGGATATCAATATCAAAATCGCAGCGGAAATAAGCGTTCATCTTCTTCTCAAAACGCCACCAGACCCAATATTCCCTGCCTTTCTGCTGCGAATCGCGCTGGAGATACAAACGCTCAGGAAAATCATAATCTTTACGCTCAGGCTCCCAGCCAGTATGGATAAACCATTCATGCATAACCTTATACAGATGAAGAATAGTGAAATAGTCCTTATACTTAACCCTGACATCATCAGCCAGAACCTCAACAGACATGCCATCATAACGGTGTTTCAACTCAGCCATAGTTTAAACTTAGAGACGACAATATATAAAGGTTTTGATTCAGAACTTTTTTAAATACAGCCAAGATTCACAGCAGTATGATAATAGGAGTAGTGGGAAAACCCAATGTAGGGAAAAGCACCTTCTTCAAGGCAGCTACATTAGCGAATGTAGAGATAGCAAACTATCCGTTCGCGACAATCAAGCCGAACTCAGGAGTAGGATATGTAAAGATAAAAGACGCTGCGCAGGAATTCGGAAAAAAGTCAAACCCAAGAGACGGCTATGTTATGGATTCATGGAGATTTGTGCCGGTACAGATGATAGATGTAGCTGGATTAGTGCCAGGAGCATATGAAGGAAAAGGCATGGGAAACCAATTCTTAGACGACTTGAGGCAGGCAGATGTGCTTATACATGTAATAGACGTATCTGGAGGGACAAACGAGAAAGGAGAGCCGATCAATCCAGGAGAATACAACCCTTCAGAAGATGTCAAGTTTTTAGAATTCGAGCTAGACATGTGGTATCTAGGAGTGATCAAAAAAGGATGGGACAAGTTTGCAAGGACGATAATGCAGGAAAAGAAAGACATAGCAAAAGCATTAGGAAAACAATTAAGCGGCTTAAACGTAACAGAAGAGCTTGTAGAAGAAGTGATGAAAAAGATAGGGTTAGGGAAAGAAAACCCCCTTGAATGGACAGAAGACCAGATGAAGCAGTTAGCCACGCACCTGAGGAGAGAGACAAAACCTATGATAATCGCATGCAACAAGATAGATGTAGGGATAGGACAGGACAACTTCGTGAGGCTAGAGAACGAGTTTCCAGAACATCAGTTTATAGCGTGCAGCGCAGAATCAGAATTGGCATTGCGCGAGGCAGCAAAGCACGAGATGATAAGATATATCCCCGGAGAAAAAGATTTTGAAGTGATGAAAGACCTCAGCGAGAAGCAGCAGAAAGCGCTTGATTTCATAAAGAAAAATGTCCTTGAAAAGTTCGGAAGCACAGGAGTGCAAAGAGTGCTTGACTCGGCAGTATTTGAACTATTAAAATATGTAGCGATCCATCCAGGAGGGGTCAACAAGCTAGAAGATTCAAAAGGGAACGTGCTGCCAGACTGCTTCCTGATGAAGCCAGGAACGACAGCGATAGATTTTGCTTACAGGCTGCATTCAGACTTCGGAAAGAACTTCATCAAAGCCATAGACGTAAGATCAAAAAGAGTAGTAGGAAGAGACCATCCACTGAGACATCTTGACATACTTGAGATAGCAGCGAATGCCTGACCTGAAAGATCAAAACATGGAGTTGTGAGTAATGTATAAGCTGTTGGCTTTCTGTACATCTATAGATCCTAAAGTCTTATCAACAACAATAGATGAACAGACCTTATTCTTGCCCTGGGACTTAGCCTGATAAAGGTTTGAATCAGCCTCCTTAAGCATGTCATCAGGCGAAAGAGAAGAATTCATGCACGTAACCAAACCTACACTGATTGTAACAGGCTTGAAAGCATCCTCAAAACTGCCAAAACGGAATTCTGCAACAGTCTTTCTCAGCCTTTCGGCAACAACCAAAGCCTCATTAGAATCAACTTCAGGCATTATGACGCAAAACTCTTCGCCGCCATAACGGCAGGCAGTATCAAAGCTGCGGATATTATCTTTTATTATACGGCCCAAAGCAGAAAGGACCTCGTCACCAACAGAATGGCCAAAGCTGTCATTATATTTCTTGAAATCATCAATATCAAATATAGCAAGCGACGTCGGTTTTTCGTTCCTTCTTCCACGCTCAACCTCCCTTCTGAAAAATTCATTGAAATAAGACCGGTTGTACAATGAAGTTAACTTGTCTGTTATAGCAAAATCGCGCATCTTCCTGAAAGAAGATGAGGTAGCAAGGCTCTGGGCAAGACGCTTAGCTAATAAGCTTATCATGTCAAACTCATCATCAGGGAAAGAATCGCGATATAAGACGATAATGCCAAGCAGATCCCGATCCAAGATAAGAGGATGTGCAAGCAAAGCTGATCTTATATCTTTGATATTTTCGATCTTCTCGAACATGAAGTTCTTAGAAACATCAGGAACCAAAAGATAATTCTTCAAGCTCTTGACATGAGACATGACAGCAGCCTCAGCAGACTTAAGCTGATCTGACAAAGGCCTGAAGGCATAACGCTTGTCCTCGCTGAACAATACGATAGAACAATTAGTGAGCTTGTAAGTCTTGACGATATAGCTCAAAGCAGAGCTCATGATCTGAGTAAGATCGATAGAAGATACAAAAGCGTCAGAAAGCTTCTGCAAAAAATCAAGCCTTTCAAGCTTCTCAGAACGCTTCAGCTCCTCAACACCTCTTGTCTGCAATATATCAGCAAAAGAAGAGGCGGCATTTAACAGATAAGTATTGTCCAGATGCTTCATCTTCTTAAGCTCATCCTTCACTTCTTCTATATCAAGACCCAATCTTGAACAACTTTCCCTGAGATCCTCTTCAGAGACATCCTGGGAGAGGAAAGGGCCGAACAAGACAAATGACAGTATCTTCTCATGGACTATTACCGGAGAACAAGCCCAGGATAATCCAAAAATAAAATCAAAAATACAAGGCGCCTTTACTGTATTTATTATCTCCTCGAACTTGTCAGCGCAAAACCTGCTTCCTGCATCAGTATTGTTGATAAGATCGAACAAGAATAAGCTTCCCAAAGCATGCTGCACACGCCTTTCCTTATCAAGCACTATTATAGGAGTGCCAAAACTAGCATGGAAAGACTTCTGCACTGACTTCAAAAATGGAATATCTATCATTTTAGCAGCGAGATAATATTTGCCTTGAACTTTTCAAACTGATCAAGAGGAACTTTTCCTCCAGCAGCAGGAATATGCCCGCCAGCGCTTGCACCAGGTATGTTTTCTGTAGCAGATTCCAACAAGTCGTTTACAGCGATCTTCTTGTCGTGGCGCCTTGCGCTGAAGTGAACGATGTCCCCTTCTTTTTGGTATATGATCAAAGTAGTGTTAGGATACCTCAAGCTCAATAATGTACTGATGCTCGACTTGATAGTATACTTTGACACTACCTCAAGAAAAGCAAGGCTTTTTTCTTTGTAAATCTCTGCTATGCTCTCAAAATCATCGATATAGTGCCTTATGTCATGCTCAACAGCTTCATAAAAGTTTTTCAGCTCAGACTGCAGAACTTCCTTAGGATCTTTTGCATTGTAAACGATATTGTATGATCTTTCAGAATTCTTATAATCATAAGACTCAGCATGAGAGATGTATTCAGCGACTTTTCCTATGGTAGTCTGGAAAGGGTCCTTGTTCTGCAATATTCCGAACTTAGTAAATACACCATTTATGAAATCCTGCCAATAAGGAACGCAGCAGTCTCCAGTCAAGCCGATAGCAGCGATCCAGTCAAGATCTGACATGTCAACAAGCCTTGAAGCAAGATCAAAGATGAACTTAGAAGCGCAATAAGTTGATGAATCAAGGTTTTCATAGATCAAAGAAGGGTTTAAGAAAGCAGTCTTGTCTGAATTTATGTTGTTGTAAACCTTATGATGGTCAATAACAAGAAGCTCTGCAAAAGATTCTAAAGCCTTTATGCCCTCAAGATCATGGTCGACGCTGACATCGATTATTATTATCTTGTTTATGTTATGCTGCTTGAAGAGATCTTGAGTAAACGGCAGGATATCAAACTCATTACCTTTTTGGTTATGACGCAGATCAATAGGCTTTTTTCTTATGCGCTCTATAAGCTTTGAGACAAGCACTCCAGAGCATATACCATCAGGATCAGTATGGTGCATAACTGCAATTCTGTCTGTTTCTTTGATATTTTTGATGAAAAGATCGAATTTTTCGAGCAAATCGTTGTTTTTTAGGGTTAATCTCATTGTTATTTGAAAGAACAGGTAGTTTATTTAATTTTGGAATTTGGGCATTATCCAAAATTCGCCTGCGCTCAGGTTAGCAGCTCTTCGCGTGCGGATGTATAGGTTCTTCAACGCTCACCGAGCGAGGCATGGTGAGCTTTGGTCTTCAATCAGTATTACGCTCAGCCTTAAGCTGCTAGCCGATTTTTGGATAATGCAGCATTTGGGTAAAAAATTGGGCGCAAAGAAATAGATTCTTTTGCGCGCCCAGTTTTTTGGGGGTTGGGGGTAGGAATTTAGCTTGAACTCGAAGCATCGGATGCTTCTCGTAATATCAAACATGCTCGTTTGATATAAAATAGGGGAGCAAAGCCCCCCTTTGATGTGTGTGGATTTCGTCGTGAAATAGGTGAATGCATCTGCACGAATGATGCATATATGATCAAAAACAAAAAATAGCAAGGCAGTCCGCTTGAAATCGGCGAAGCCATCAGATGATGGATTTGGACGCAAATTTGTCGGACCTTTGCTATTTTTTGCGGTGAAAAATCATGGTCGCATCATTGATGCTCACGATTTTCCTTATCGGATGAAAATGCACTAATTCTGGGGAAGTTGGTACATTTTCAATAGTATGTACTGTCAAGTTCACATATATACCTAACGTATGCTAAAACGTATAATACGGTTTTCTTGGTCGGAAAAGGTTAAAAATATGCCTAGTGAGAAGAGAATATGGTCAAAGGAAACACACACCTGTGGGCAGCAGAACAAGTACTGACTGCGATCAAGAATAAAGAGATAACAAAGACTATCAAAGCCGAAAAGAGCTCGTATTTCCTAGGATCGATAATCCCAGATTCTGGATATTATAAGAAAGGGATGGAGCACATATCAGATAAGATGCACGGCAAGGACGGAGAGCTGACAAATGAGATCATATTCGAGATGCTTGACAAAGCAGAAAATGAGAAGGATCTTGCCCTTGCTTATGGATATATAACACACTGCGCCTTTGATATGATATTCCATCCTATGATATATTACCTTACAGGAGACTATTACGACGAGGATAAGAAGAAAAGAGAGAAAACAAGATATCTGCACAGGAATCTTGAGACAGACCTCGATACAAGATGGAACAAGAAGTATTATGAAAATGGAAGAGTAGATCCTCACGACTTGGAAGGAAGCGCGATATTAAGGACAATAAAAGAAAAATACGGCAAAG
>CAZGIN010000040.1:0-9149 GCA_964526585.1 uncultured Methanosarcinales archaeon | reverse complement strand
AGAAGGATTAACCTTATGGCCTGATGTGTTGAAATTGATATCCTTCCATGCAAGATCAATAGGGAGATTTAACTGCCTAAGAAGCTCCTCAGAAAAATTCGGAAGTATAGGCTTCACAACTATAGCGATGTTCTTGCACAAGTTAAGAGCCAGGCAGAGCACATTGTCAAGCTCTGAGCCTTTTTCCATCTTCCATGGAGTATGCTTCTGGAAGAAACTATTAGATAAGTGGCACAACCCATTGATATCCTTGACAACTTCCTTGAAATTAAGATCCTCATAATTTCCCTTTATGCAGTCAGCCAAAGCCAAGAACTCTGAGATTACAGGATCATCCTTATTAAGAGAGGAGACCTTGCCGGACTGATAATTATTTATGAAAGTAAGAGTGCGGTAGCAGAAGTTTGCCAAGTTTCCGACAATCTCATGATTAACTTTTCCTATGAAATCCTTAAAATCAAGATCAATATCGATCATCTTCTTTGAGAGCATCGAAGCAAAATAATACCTCAAATACTCAGGAGGATACTTCTCGGCAAACTCAGATGCTGTGAAAAACGTTCCTCTGCTCTTGGACATCTTCTCCCCGTTTACAGTAAGGAAACCATGCACGAACACGCTGTCAGGAACCTTATAGCCAGCAGAATCAAGGACAGCAGGCCAGAAAAGGAAATGGAAATAGATGATATCTTTTCCGATGATATGGACAATATTTGATTTGTTCCACTCTTTCAGAGCACTTTCTGCTTTCTCTTCAGGAGTTGATCCATGATTGAGAAGGTTAGCAAAGCTCGCAATATAGCCCATAGGAGCATCAAGCCAGACATAGAAATACTTATCCTCTTCTCCAGGAATCTTAAAGCCAAAATATGGGCCATCACGAGAGATATCCCAATCCTGCAAGCCTTCCTCAACCCAATGCTTCACGCTATTTACTATCTCAGGCTGCAAAGTCTTGTTCTGTTCAAGCCATGACTTAAGGAAGTCAGATTTTTCAGACAGCTTAAAGAAATAATGAGAAGAAGACTTCCTTACAGGAGGTTCTCCAGACAAAGTTGAATAAGGATTTACTAAATCAGTAGGCTTATACGTAGCGTTGCACTTCTCACAGACATCCCCATACTGATCCTTTTCGCCGCACTTAGGGCATTCCCCCTTAACATAACGGTCAGGAAGAAATCTCTTCAATTTTTCATCATAAAAATTCTCAACATCTTTTGTATAGATCAGATTCTTTTCCTTCAATTTCCTAAAAAAAGTTTCTGCCAGATGCTTGTTCTCTCCAGAATTGGTTGAATAATAAGAATCAAACTTGATAAGAAATTTTTTGAAATCCTCAAGGTGCTCCTTAGCATATTTCTCCACCAGCTGCTCTGGAGTTATGCCTTGTTTTGAAGCATTTATCTCGATAGGAGTGCCGTGAGTATCATCAGCGCAGCAATAAACCGCATCCTTTCCGATCAATTTCAGGAACCTTACAAATATATCAGTCTGGATGTACTCAACCAGATGCCCGATGTGAATGCTTCCATTAGCATAAGGAAGAGCTGAAGTTACAAGTATCCTTTGATTCGTTTCATCTGCCATGACATGCTGTAGAAGAGGCCTTTTTAAATATGTTTTGGTGAGAATTATAGTTTAGTAAGGATTTCGGGCTTGTCCTTGACCATTATGGTGTGCTCTGCCTGGGATACCAATCCTTTGTCAGCATCAGGAAGAGGAGGATGCTCTCTCAACACTCCATTCTGTACAAGCTCTCTCAAGCCGAACTTTACCTTGAACAAAGGCATGTTCTTTGTCAGCCATCTTGTGGTAAAAGGAAGGCTGTCATACTGCTCAATATTCTTCAAGACTTCCCTTGCGGCAGGACTTCTTACAGGTTTTTTCTGGATCAAAGAATAGATCGTGCTAGGCTCAGACTCAAATATCATGCCCTTTCCTTTAGTAGCGAAAGGCTCGATAGCGATGATCTGGCCTTCTTCCAATTCAGTAGGATCGTGATTATCATAATTAGGAACAGAAGGGCTTGTGTGTATCTCATATCTTCCTAAGCCATGGCCGGAAAGATTTCTGACAGGAGCAAAACCATAGCTTGTAATAACTTCATGGATAGCTCTTCCAACCTCTCCCAAAGTTATGCCAGGAGCAACAACCTTTATGGCTGCATCCAACGCTTCACGAGAAGCTTTTACTAATTCAGGATTTTTTCCGGATAAATCCACAGAAGTCGCATTATCTCCTATCGCGCCGTCAACATGAACACCTACATCAAGACAGCACAACTGTTCATCGAAAACAATATCATCATCAGGATGAGCGCAATAATGCGCAGCGATATGATCACAGCTTATCTGGGAAGGAAATGCAGGCTTTCCGCCTAATTCGTAGATCTTGGCATCGATCTTGTCAGAAACTTCAAGCATCTTCGCCCCTTTCTTTATCAAAGACTTTCCAAAATCAAGAACTTCAGCCGCAAGCTTTCCTGCTTTTCTCCAATCTTCCAAGTTTCCATAATCAGGCATCATATCCAGATGAAGAATAAAGTTCTATATAAATTCTAGCCAAATATCATTAAGCTGCCAGCCTTTTTCCTCAAAAAGTACATACTATACTGCAGTAAAGCTTATAATTAACCTATTCTGGCATCAATAAAAAGCAAAAGAGGTAATAGCAATGAGAACAATCTGCATCATAAACCAAAAAGGAGGAGTCGGCAAGACAACAACAGCTGTGAACCTTGCAGCAGGACTCTCAAGAAAAGAAAAAAAAGTTCTTCTGGTGGATCTAGACCCTCAAGGAAATGTCGATTCATCACTAAGCCTGAAAGCTGAATACGACCTTTATGATGCTATGACAGGACGCCAAGGGATACTAGACTGCATAACAAATGTAGCAAAAAACTTTGACGTGATCACATCAAAAGAAAACCTAGTGAAGGCAGAATATTATCTTGCAACACAAGAGAACTCAAGGATGCTTCTCAAACAGCTCTTAGGAAAGATAAACTCATATGATTATATCATCATTGACTGTCCTCCTTCATTAGGATTGTTAAACCAAAATGCACTTGCATTCTGCCATGAAGCATTCGTGCCAGCATCAACAGACTATTTAGGGTTTGATGCATTGAACAAGATGCACAGCATAGTCAAGAAGATAAACGAAAGCTATGACCACAAGATAAAGATCACCAAAGTCATACCAACCTTGTTTGATAAAAGGAACAAGATCTGCAAAGAGATGCTACAAGAGATACAGCAAGAGTATCCTTCGCTGACAACATATCCTATAAGGATGAACTCAAAACTGAAAGAAGCTCCGAAATATGGAAAGTCAATATTCTCATATGCAAAATCAAGCCCTGGAGCAAAAGACTACCAGCAGCTTGTAGAAGACGTAATCGCTATGGAGACCTGACCAGATCAGCAGGCTCTGCTGAAAGATTATGGAAAAGATAGAATCCTTCTTTTCTAAACAGATCAGGGCAGGTATCAGCAGCAAGGCTTTCTTCATCCAGCACTTCAAGAAGCTGGAATTTCTTCCTCTCTCTTGCATAGATCCTGTGCAAGCGATAAGCTGTCCCTTCACTATTATCACATATAACATGATAAGCCTTAATCCTAGAAAGAACAGCTGCTAGATCTAAAGAAGGTGGGCTGAAAAGGATAAGAAGATCTGCGCCCATTTGATCAATATTCTCAACATCAACACACCTTGCTTCAAGCCCTAAATCAACAAGAGACTTGACTATATCAGGATCATTATCAAGATATAATACAGTATCCTTTTGAAAAACAACTGAAGGAGACTTGTCAGGCCCGCAAAAAGGATATACTACATTATCAGGAAAGCCGTGCTTTGCTACATAACTCCTAAATACATTTACAAATTCTTTGAATATCAATAGGTTAGCCATAAGAAGAGGAGTTTCGCAGTCTAAATAAAAGATTTTCTATTTTTTATCATACCTTATGCTACTTTCTGATATTTTTACGCCTCTAGCCTCAATCTCCTTTAAAAAGGCCTCATAAGGGATATCTTTTGCAGGATTAAGTACCCCAGAACCTTTGATCTTTCCTTTCATTATCATCTGAGCTATGATTGAAGCTGTGAAACCTACAGTTCTATTCATGGCCATCAAACCAGTACCTAAATCACGTGTATCTATGACCTGCTGGACCATCTTTATCCTCTCTGAACCTTTCATGCCGATGATCTCATTCCTTAAAACGATCATGTCCTGCTCATCATCCTTATACTGAAGCTTGGGAGAAAGAACAGTAGCAAGATATTTTTTGGGGGATATGCCTAAAACAGGAGAATCATCTAACAATCCTAGATCGACCATCTTTTTCCAAAAAAGAGAATGGCCAGGCCACCTTAAAGTGTATCTGATAACACGTTGAGCATCATCCCTGATGCCCAAAAGCTTAGCATAGGTAGTAGAGAAGCCATTAGGATAACGCTCCAGCATACCGACATCCGGAATATGCACAAGTTCAGCATAATCAAATATCTTATCACTTGGAATGCCTATACGCTCTCCATCTAGGATAATGCTGGCAGGCCTTGTGTAAGAGCTCAATACTCCTTCAAAAGTCCAGCTCACCTTGTAGTTTATAGGATTGTCACAATATTTCTTTACAGGGAAGCCTCCGCAGTTTGATTCAAAGCTTTCTATCGAATCAAAACTTCTCACAGCATGGCCTCCAAGAATAAGATCAATCCCAGGATCCAAGCCAGATTCAGGCATGACTATGATGTTTGCAAGCTTTGCACCGGCATCAAGCTCCTTTATGTGAGACTGGAAAGAAGTATTCACAATATTAGTCTTGGCCTCAATAGCAAGCTCTGTTATATGCTTCCTGAAGATAGTAGGAAGCAAGTCAATGATGATATCACATGAACGGAATAATCCAAGCATAACTTCTCTGTTGTTAGCATCTAACTGGAGGATCTCTATCCTAGGATCATTAAGCTTCTGGACAAAATCATTGATCTGAGAAGGATCGTTCTCAACAACCTTTATTGATTTGATGGAGTGATCCTTAGAGATGTCATACAGACATGCTTTTCCCTGAGCACCGCCGCCTAAGATGAGAACATTCATGAAAAAAAGGAAAATGATAAAGAAATAAAAATCTATTCCCCATCAAGAGGAACTTGTGCACCTGTCTTATCAGGAGCTGCCAATGGGCCTGCCTCAGCTTTCAGTATAGCAGCCTTATCGGTCTTCTCCCATGTAAATTCTGGCTCGTTCCTTCCGAAGTGGCCGTAAGCAGCAGTCTTCCTAAAGATAGGCCTTCTCAAATCTAATACTCTTAAGATATCAGCAGGCTTCAGAGGGAAATGTTTCCTTACTAATTCTGAGATCTTCTCTTCAGGAATCCTGTTTGTATCAAAGGTATGCACCAATACAGAAACAGGCTCTGCAACACCTATCGCATATGCTAACTGCACTTCGCACTTGTCTGCCAAACCAGCAGCAACAATGTTTTTTGCTATGTACCTTGCTGCATAAGCTGCAGACCTGTCAACTTTTGTAGGATCCTTTCCAGAGAAGCATCCTCCTCCGTGTGAGCCATGGCCTCCATATGTATCAACAATTATCTTCCTTCCAGTCAGCCCAGCGTCAGCAAAAGGGCCTCCCCTAACGAACTTTCCAGTTGGATTTACCAAGAACCTTGTCTTTTCGTCGATCCAATCAGCACAGATAGGCTTCATGACTTTTGAAACAACATCAGCCTTGATCTGCTCGTGAGTAGCATCCTCATCATGCTGGGTTGAGATAAGGACAGTATCAACCCTCACAGGCTTTCCATCCTCATATTCAACAGTAACCTGAGACTTGCCGTCAGGCCTCAAGTAAGGAATGCCTTTATTTTTCCTTACTTCAGCAAGCTTTTTTGTAAGCTTGTGCGCAAGAACAATAGGAAGAGGCATCAATTCAGGAGTCTCGTTAGTAGCGAAGCCAAACATCATACCCTGATCGCCAGCACCCTGCTCTGATGAATCCTTACCCTCATACTTTTCCTCGTTAACACCTTGAGCGATATCAGGAGACTGCTCTTCAATATGAGTCAAGACGGCGCAAGTTTCCCATTCGATGCCGTAAGCAGAATCAGTATACCCTATCTCTTTCAAAGTATTCCTTACAATATTTGGAATATTGACATAAGCTGTAGTCGTTATCTCTCCACCTACAATAATTACTCCTGTCTTAGTGAAGCACTCAGCAGCAACCCTCGCTTTTGGATCCTGCTTATAGATAGCATCCAGGATAGCGTCAGAGCACTGGTCGCATATCTTATCAGGATGTCCTTCAGTAACACTTTCAGAAGTGAACATGTATCTTCCTTTCTTCTTCATAATAAACACCTTCCATGTAGTTTTTTGATAGGTCTGAAGATATGCTATATAAAAGAGATTGATAAGAATATTCTGATGGGAATAATAATCAGAGGTTCACCGCAAAAGTCCCAACCATTGTATTGCTAAGATTCTGCACATAGGTACAGCGGAAGGGTTTATAAAAGAAATTATTGTCCACATTTCATGTATAGTCATCTTTTTGTGGACAATGCATACTGATCCAACCGAAAACTATTTAAATGTCCTAATAATTAGTACAATTGGACTATAAAATGGGACAACTGGACATATTAAAAGTATTCATAGAAAACCCAAATAAGAACTTTCACATTAGAGAGATTTCTGCACAATTGAACATACCAAAAACAACGGTAAGCTATCATATTCATGAACTGCTTAGAGATAAGCTCATTGTGAAAGAAAAAAAAGACACATTCCCATCATTTAGAGCCAACAATACAAATGAGATATACAGGTTCCAAAAGCTGCAGGAAGCGATAAGAGAAATAATCAAATCAAAAGTCCTTGATTACATCGAAGAGGAAACCAATCCAAGATGCATAATATTATTCGGCTCATACGCAAAAGCAGAATATGATAAAAACAGCGACATAGACCTGTTTGTGCAAGCACCAGAAACAAAGATAGCCCCAACAAAATACGAGAAGAAACTAGGACACAAAATCAATGTACTGTTTGAGCCAGAACTCGAAAAACTATCCAAAGAACTGCTCAACAACATAGTAAACGGAGTAAAACTGAGAGGATTCATAAAGATAAAATGAGAGAAATAATGGACTGGAACAAATGTGAATCAGAGCATATCAAAAAAGTAGAACCGGACACTGAAAAGGTCAAGTCAATAAGAAAGATGTGCAGCATAAGGCTAAGAATAATACAAGAAGTAAAAAATGATGATGAGACAGCATCAGTAATAGCAACAGACTATTATGAGATTATCAAGGAACTATTAACTGCATTATTACTAAAGAACGGACTAAAATCAGACAACCATGAATGCTTAATCTCATTCTTCAAGAACAAATATGAAAACTATGAATATGAAACAAACATAATACACCAGCTAAAGAATGTAAGAAACAGAGCATCATACGACGGGATATTTGTCAAGAAAGAATACATAGAAACAAACAAATTAGAATTCAACCACCTAATAGAATTATTAAACAAACTACTGGATGAATAAAAAGCAATAAAATAATGTCAAAAACATGTCCACAAACTCCGATCGCAGTAGCAGACTTTATACTTGAAGTTAACTTCTCGTAATAAGCAAGTTGTAAACTTGCTATAAATAGAAGCGCATCTCTATAGACGACATGCAAGATATAGCGACGACAAGAATCGGAATAAAAATCGCAACTAATGACAAAACATCTTGCAGATTCAGTGCAGAAAAACAACAATACAAAAACCGTTGATTAAGAGATTAATCGAATTGGAACTAACAATCTAGTACTCCGCCTAGAATAATAATCGGAAACTCTAGAACCAACTCTTTTCACCAAATGTTTTTATAATCTAGATCTGGATAAGAAAATAGCTAGAAGACCCTATTCTTTAGGTCCTCGTTGAAGTCCATAATCTTAGTAGTAGTTTTCTTGAACTTCAAAGGAAGCTGTATTGTGAACGTACTGCCTTTCCTTTCTTTTGATTCGACGAGGATCTTCCCGCTATGAGCATCAATAATATCCTTGGCAACAGACAATCCCATGCCGACACCGCTATATCCCCTGTTGACAGACTGATCTATCTGGAACAATTTCTCAAAAATCTTGTCATGATACTGCTTAGGAATGCCAATGCCAGTATCTTTTATGGAGATCAGGACATTATCTTTATCCTTCTTTGCACTTATCTCAACTCTTCCATTATCTTTACTGAACTTAACAGCATTATCAATCAAATTTGAGACTGCGTCAATGATCTTATCAGAATCAACAGTAATGTCAATATTTGGGATCTTATTTAGGATTATATTTACTTTCCTAAATTTAGCAGTCCTCTCATTCTTAGATACAGCTTCAGTGATGATCTTATTTAGGCTTGCTCCTGAAGGCTTAAGAGAGAAAGAGCCTTTCTCGATCCTTGCAACCTGAAGAAGATTGGAGATGATGTTATTCTCCCGGTTCAAAGCTTTAGAAGCCTTTTCAAGGAATTCTTTCCTCTTATCTGTATCCTCAGCAGAACTTGCCAGTCCTATCGAGCCCAAGGCTATTGTAATAGGGGTCCTTAACTCATGGCTGACATTCCTAACAGTATTGCTCTTGACTTCATCAAGATCCTTCAATTGCGAATAAGCTTCCTCAAGCTTGTTCTCTGCCTGCACCCTTTTTGTGATATCTTTGTCAGTAGATACAAAAAGAACTACTTTGCCGTTCTCATTTAAAGGCGTGATGGTCTTCTCAGTATGGAACAAGCTGCCGTCTTTGCGCTTATTAGTAAGAACACCAATATAGGTCTTTCCTGAGAGTATGGTATCCCACAGGTTCTTATAGAAAGCCTTTTTATGAACTCCTGACTTGAACAGCCTTGGATTCTTTCCTAACAACTCTTCCTTGCTATAGCCAGTTACTTTCTCACAAGCAGGATTGACATATATGATCTTTCCTTTTGTGTCAGTAATCAATACAGAATCAGCTGTCTGCTGCACAACACTAGAAAGCTTCTTTCTTTCCTCAGCTTCCTTCATAAGCTGCTTATAGCTATCAACAAGCTCTTTAGACTTCTGCTTAACCAAGAAATCAAGATGCTTC
>CAZGIN010000039.1:0-9318 GCA_964526585.1 uncultured Methanosarcinales archaeon | reverse complement strand
CCCCCAAAGAGATAAGCTCAGCACGCTTCTCCATCTCTTCAAAAGATAAGTCCTGATACCTCTTCTTGACCTCTTCCAAAGCCATACCTTTCATATCATCAAGCAAAGTATCAGTATCAATAACATTCCCCTCACGGGATTTCATCTTGCCAGAAGGAAGCTCTATCATGCCATAACTAAGATGATAGCAGGAATCACCAAATTTCCATCCCAACTTTCTGAAAATCTCAAATAAAACCTTGAAATGATAGTCCTGTTCATTGCCTACAACATATACCATCTTATCAAACTTGAAATCATCAAAACGCAGCTTAGCCATAGCAATATCTTGGGTGATGTAAACAGCTGTCCCATTAGACCTGAGCAATACCTTCTTGTCAAGATTTTTTGAGGATAAATCAGCTATGACGGAGCCTTTATCATCTTTGGAAAAAATGCCTTTATTCAGAGCATCAAGCACTATCCTCTTGCCTTCCTTATATGTATCGCTCTCAAAATACTCCTTCTTGATCTTAAAGTTCAACCTCTGATAAGTCTGCTTAAACCCTTCCAAAGCCCAGGAATTCATCTTCTTCCACAAAGACCGGATATCCTTATCATTATCCTCCCACTTTACCAACATATCTTGGACATCATGCTCAAGCTCAGGATGGGTTTTTTCCTCTTTGGCATACTTAACATAATAATCCCCCACAAAATGATCAGGCTTCATGCCGGTGCTTTTTGGAGAAGCACCTTTACCAAACTTCTGATAGGCAAGCATGCTCTTGCAGATATGCACGCCGCGATCATTAACAACATTCACTATAACAGCGTCATTACCTATAGCACCCATAAGGCGCTGGACAGCATCTCCCAAGAGGATATTCCTCAAATGCCCTAAATGCAAAGGCTTGTTAGTGTTAGGGCCAGGGCTTTCGATAAGAACCTTTTTTTTCTCGATAACAGAAAAGCCATAATGATTCTTTTTCTTAAGTATATCTTTAATAGAAATCTCAGCAAGCTTAGCCTTGTCAACAAAGAAGTTAAGATAAGGACCAGTAGGCTTTGTGGTTATGTCTTTAAGCTTGAGTTTCTCAGACAAGTCTTTTGCAATATCAACAGGAGACTTCTTCATAGCCTTAGAAAGCTGGAAGCAAGGAAAAGCAAAATCTCCCATAGAACTGTCAGGAGGAGTTTCCAAAGATATCTCTAAACCCTTAACAAGCTTACGAAGCTCCTTAACGATATCTTCCCTAAAAGATTCCATAGCCTACAAGTGAAACATGAGAATATATAAGATTTACCTATTCTTCATCATCAACGCTCTCAGCGCCGTCGATGCTTTCAGCCTCATCATAGCCGCGCATGAACGCTTCCTCTCCGGCAGAGATAGCATCAGACTCCATCAAGTCATCACGAGCATCTTCTGAATAAAAGGACTCAGACTCATCATAATCTTCTTCCATATTATCACCCACCATTAAACAAAAATATAACCTAATTCAGACGGCGAAATATATTGTATTTAAGCCTTTATTTTAATTTTATATAAAAATTGGATTAAGATATAAATCAGTATTTATTACAAAATAGAAACAAAAACATTAAATAGTACAAATATCAACATTAAGAAGCAACAAAGAGAAGATAATATGGCACAAAAGAAATATGGAGTTGACACTACCAAGAAAGTAACCCCTATAAAAGTAAGGGATGCGATAATAGAATGCTTCACAAAAGCACATGAAAAAGAGCTCAATGAGATGAAGAAGTTCTCTGAATTCAAGTCAAAGGAAGAATTTGAGAAGCTGAAAATGCTGAATGTAGAGCTTATGGTTAAGAACATCTTCACAAAGATAGAAGCAGACTACGACAATCCCACAAAAGAAAACTTAGTGCAGGTATGCGACGAATTGGCGAAGTTCGCAAAACACTTCAGAGATCCTGGAATAATCATAAAGCACTACAACGAGATACAAGAGCTCATAGACAAAATAAAATAAGGAATTCTGAAACCGGTTAGCAGCTCTTCGCGTATGCATATCTAAGCACTTCAACGCTCAGACTTATGCTGCTAACCCTACTTAAGCCTCAAAGCCTCTATATTCCTAGGCGCATTTGTCTCAACCCTGAACTGCTTGTGCAGGCTGGAAGCAAGATCAAGGCATCTGGAAGGCTCACCGTGCTGGATTATTATTCTCTTAGGCCTAGGGTTGCAGTTCGCTACAAAATTCATAAGCTCTTTCCTGTCAGAGTGCTGAGTGATCTCAACCTTATGAACTTCCATCTTAAGCTCGTAAACTTCCATATTTCTGCCAGAGCCAAAGACAAGCTCTTTCTCCCCTCTCTGGATCTTTTGACCAAGAGAACCGTCACCCTGATAACATGTAAATATCAAAGAATGCTTTGATGAAGTTGACAAGTTCTTAAGATACTCAACTGAAGGGCCGCCAACAAGCATACCGCTTGTAGCAAGTATTATGCAGCTTCCAGTATCCTCAATAACTTGTTTACGCTCCTTCTGAGAGCCAACCTGCCTGAAAGACTCAGCAAGGAAAGGATTCTGATCACGATGAAAGATATTCTTCCTGATGTTAGCGTTAAGATACTCAGGATAAGCAGTATGGATAGCAGTAATGTCCCAGACCATACCGTCGATAAAGACAGGAACTTCAGGTATCTGCTTAGTCCTCATAAGATTCTCAATGATGATCATGACTTCTTGCGCTCTACCAGAGCCCAAAACAGGCATCAGTACCTTTCCGCCCCTATTGATCGTATCATTAAGCACAGCCTTAAGATAATCATCAGATTCCCTCTTAGGAGGAGTTATGTTATCCCTGCCTCCATAAGTAGACTCGATGATCAAAGTTTCCAATCTTGGGAAGTTAGTATGCGCTGCCTGCAAAAGATTAGTGTTAGCATACTTCAAGTCAGCAGTATAAAGCAGGTTGTGCAATCCATTTCCAACATGAAGGTGAGCCATAGAGCTTCCAAGAGTGTGGCCCGCATTGTAAAGAGTAAGCCTGACATCATGAGTTATATCAGTAACTTCCTCAAACTCAAGGCAGATAGTATGCTTGACCATCTCCTTCACATCATCTTGAGAGAACAAAGGATCCTGGCCTTCAGACTGAGCGATCTTGATAGTATCCAATAAAAGCAAAGACATTATGTCACGAGTAGGCTTAGTGCAATAGACAGGGCCCCTATAACCATACTTGAAAAGATAAGGCACAAAGCCGCAGTGATCGATATGACAGTGTGTTACAACGATGGCATCTATATCATTTATGTTGAACTCAGGAAGCTCGATATGAGGATACTGCTCCTCTCCCTGAGCAGCTACGTTTATGCCGCAATCTAAAATAACACGGCTTTCAGGAGTCTGCAGCAACAAGCATGACCTTCCAACCTGGCGGCCAGCACCCATAAAAGAAAGCCTGATCCATTCTTTTCTCCGCTCCCTGACCCAGCCTTCATAGATTCGCTGGCCGACCTGATGGAGAAATTTCCTCCTATACTCAGAATTCTGATAAAGTACAGCCCTGATGTTCTTGATCAGATCACACTTGATAGCAGGTGTTCTCCTGACAAGAGGAACCCATAATGTTTTCTCCCTGATATCATGAAGGATGCCGCCCTGCTTGCCTATAGCAATACCTGGTTTTTCAGCATCAATGATAACCCTAGAACGCTGAGGATCGAAAGTGATATCGCTAACAACAGCATCCTCAGGCATCATATCCTTGATGATCTTCTCAGCCTTTTCAGGATCTAGAGTGATAGAAGGATCAGGCCTTAACTCAACCCTCTTCTTGATATCATCAACAACTTTCTTTATCAAACCTTTATTGTCAAAGAAAAATTCCTTATCTTTCGTATAAAGGACAATGTTCGCGCCTTCAAAGACAGCGTCAGAAATCTTCTCTTTAGGAAGCATACTTAATATCTCCTCAATAATCTTTCCATTAGCCATTCTTAGTACCTCTAATCAAACCTAATCAAAATCCAGGATAAAATATATGGAAAAAAATAGAATATTTTACACCTCTATCTTCATAACTGAGTCTGTGTTCGCAACCTCCCTTGCGCCATCTTTTGTGATGGTAAACACGCTTATGCCGTTTCCTGAAGCTATATCTCTCTGGACAGCAGCATTTATGCATTTGACAACAAGCTTGATGCCGTCTGCAACAGACATCTCAGGATTGTACAAAGTTTCCAGAACCCCATAAGCCATGACGCTCCCAGAGCCTGAAGAAACATAATCATTCATCTCTGAAACAGTGCCGTCAGCAAACAGATCATAAAGATGGAACCCTTCAGAATCCACTCCAGCCATCAAAAAATGAGAAATACTAGGGATCATCGACATCCTCCTAACATTGTTATAGATCATCATGCCTACAAGGTTAGCAGCTTCCTTTATGCTGATAGGAGACCCTGTCCGGATCTCTTTTAATCGAATTTCAGCCTGAGACAGCTTAACCAAAAGCTGGCCGTCAGAAGCAGATCCTGCCATCGTAACAGCTATCCTATCATTAAGCAGATTAACCTTCTTAGTATGCTTATCTGCTATCAGGTAGCCAGCTGTAGCTCTCTTATCAGCTGCAAGCACAATGCCGTCTTTGCAAACAATTCCTACGGTCGTAGTACCGGTCTTCACAACATCTTCACTCATCATTATTACCTCTCAGAATTCAATTGAGATAAGGATAGTATGCGCATTTGATATATAAAGGTTTTGGTTAATTTTATGTGAAAAAGCAAAGTTTGCTTTCTATATAGAAACTAAATGAGGTGCAAACACAAGGTTTATATACCTCAGACCTTTCCAAAATACAGGTATTTCTCGACGAGAAAGACAAGAATCAAGCAACCAAAAAAGAGCTGAAAAATGGAAGAAAAAACAAGATACGGAGCAGAAAACATACAAGTATTAGAAGGACTTAGCGCAGTAAGAAAAAGGCCTGCGATGTACATAGGAAGCGTGCACACATCAGGACTGCATCACCTAGTGTATGAAGTAGTAGACAATGCGATAGACGAAGCACTAGCAGGATACTGCACCAAGATAAGAGTCATAATACATCCAGACAATTCTATAACTGTCATAGACAACGGGAGGGGAATACCTACTGAGATGCATCCTAAATATGGAGTGAGCGCACTTACAGTCGTACTAACCAAGCTGCATGCAGGAGGAAAATTCGACGACAAATCATACAAGGTAGCAGGAGGCCTGCACGGCGTAGGAATAAGCGTGGTAGCAGCGCTGACAAAAAAGCTGATCGTTACAGTCTACAGAGACGGAAAGATGCACAGGCAGGAATTAGTGAGAGGAGAGCCAACCTCAGATATGCAGATATTAGGAGATACTGAAGAGACAGGAACAACAGTGCAGTTCTGGCCTGACGAAGAGATATTTGAGACAACAGAATTCAACTTCGATACATTATCAAGCAGATTAAGAGAGCTGGCATTCCTGAACAAAGGAGTAAGGATAGAGATAACAGACGAAAGAACTGAGAAAAAACACGAATTCTTCTATGAAGGAGGCATAAAAAGCTTTGTAGAATACCTAAACAAGAACAAGCAAGTTCTGCACGAGCCGATATACTTCGAAGGAAGAAGAGGAAACATAGAGATCGAGATAGCATTACAATATAATGACGGCTATCAGGAATCAGTGTTCAGCTTCGCAAACAACATCAACACCCATGAAGGAGGAACACACTTAATAGGGTTCAAGACTGCATTGACAAGAGAGCTAAACAAATACATAGAAAAGACAAGCAACGGAAAAGGGATCAAGATATCAAGCGACGACTCAAGAGAAGGGCTGAGCGCAGTTATTTCTGTGAAAATACCGCAGCCGCAGTTTGAAGGGCAGACAAAGACGAAACTTGGAAATTCAGAAGTGAAAGGTATAGTAGACAGCGTAGTAAGCATAAGATTAGGAGAATCATTCGAAGAAAATCCAGCGATCGCAAAAGCAATCTTAGATAAGGTTCAGACAGCGGCAAGAGCAAGAGAAGCAGCAAGAAAAGCAAGAGATCTCACAAGAAGAAAATCAGCGCTGGCATCAGGAAGCCTGCCAGGAAAACTAGCAGACTGCTCAAACAAAGACCCAGCAAAATGCGAACTATACATCGTTGAGGGAGACTCAGCAGGAGGATCTGCTAAGCAGGGAAGAAACAGAGATTTTCAGGCAATACTGCCGTTAAGAGGAAAAATACTGAACGTGGAAAAAGCAAGACTGCACAAAGCATTAGCAAACAACGAGATATCAACAATGATATCAGCGATAGGATGCGGAGTAGGAGAAGAATTCGACGCAAAAAAATTGAGATACCACAAGATAATAATCATGACAGATGCAGATGTAGACGGAAACCACATCACTACACTTTTGTTAACTTTTTTCTTCAGATACATGAAGCCGCTTATCGAAACAGGAAACATATACCTGGCTCAGCCGCCGCTGTACAAGCTGAAGAGAGGAAAGAAAGAAGTATGGGTAGCAAACGATAACGAGCTCGAAAAAGCATATGAAGAAGTAGGCGGAAAAGACCAGACATACCTGCAAAGGTATAAAGGATTAGGAGAGATGAACCCTCACCAGCTATGGGAAACGACAATGAACCCAGAAAACAGGCGGCTTGTTAAGGTAACATTGAATGATGCAGTAGAAGCAGACAAGACATTCACCATACTCATGGGAGACGATGTAGAGCCAAGAAGACAGTTCATACAAGAGAATGCCAAGAAAGCAGTCAACCTAGATGTCTAATTTTCTTGCTAAGGCCAAAACTTTAACGAATCAAGAAACTTCTGGATCGCTGCAGTAACCTTATCCGGATTATTGATAACGATGATATGGTTGGCCTTAGGTATGATATCAAGTCTGGAAGCCTTTACCAAATCATGTATCTTATGCGCAACAAGAACGTTAAATACAGAATCATGGCTGCCTTCAATGATCAAGACACGCTGCCTTATGCTCTTGAGGATATCAGCGCCGTCAAAATCAGCAAGGCTTTGGTATGTGAACAGCCAGGACTTAAAAGAGGTATTGACGATATCAGAATAGATCCTTCTAACGCTCCAGTCAGAAGTGCCTTTAAACCTGCTGAAATCGACATGCTTAAAGCTTTTTGCCCGAAGATCTTTCCTGATCAAGATGTGATTGATGATGTTGATAAGGAACGAATGCCTCTTAAACAGATAATAGAATATCTTGGGAGATTTGTAAGTAGTGTCTACCAAAACATAGGCTTTTGCAAGCTTCGGGAAAAGCTTGTGAAACATCGTAACTACAACTCCGCCAAAGCAATGGCCAACCAAAACGAAATCAGTTATATCCTCTTTCTTCAGGACAGCATGGATATCTCTGGCAAAATTTTCCAACTTATAGTCAGAAGGCATCATAGGCCTGCCTGATTTACCATGCCCTCTTAAATCCACAGCTATAGTAGAATATCCTTTCTTATGAAAAAACCTTCTTTCATCTTTCCAAGCAGTCAACGCACCGCCAGCGCCATGCAGGAAAACAATAAATCTCTTAGACTTGCGGACAATGCTGTAGTTGATCTTAACATCATCAAAAGACTTTACTTTATGCTGCATTAGACCACCTCAGTACCTGAACTTGACGCTTTTCTTATTAGCTGTGAAGATTACTTTTTCTATATTAAAAGTGCCGAACTTCGGAGCTTCAGTGAAGCCTTCCCAAGCTGCTTCGCCAAGAATGCCCTTATCCAGCCACTCAAAAAGCCATTCGCTGCAGTACTCAGGATCTTCCTGGGGAAAACCACTACCCATCCTCACAAGCCACTTCTGGTTCATGATCTCATGGCTGCCAAGAGGCGGAGAAATAATTATGGGAAGACCTAAAGCAGTGTAGAAAGAAAGCTCAGAAGGCTTAGTCCACAAGATATCGGTAGTCCTCAACAATTGGTTGAACTGCTCAAAATAGGATTTCTTGTCCAAAGCACACTGAACTGTAATGTTCTTATCAAGATGAGCATTAAGCTTAAGATCCTTGATTATATTAAAGAAATACTGCTGTACTTCAACTCGAGTGCCAGCGATTAGATTGATATGCACTGAGCCTTCCATGATCTTCTTCTTTAAGCTTTTAAGGATCTTATACGCAATCTCGCGCTGAGCGCCTGCACCCCCAACACAATAAGTGATAGTAAGAGGCCTATTAGACTTAGATTTGTAAAACTTACCGAGCTGCTTCTTGATAGTAAGCTTGTACCTATTGACGTAAACTCTCTTAGGATCAACATTAGCAAGCCTCAACCCAAGATCATGCTTAAGTATCTCCAGATTACTGCCAATATTCTCCTTAGGAAGCGGAAAGCCAGTGAAGAATATGTTCTTCTCAGGAACACCATATTCAACCAAGCGCTTAGTGCTATGCTCAGTAGGAGTAAGGTAATACAGCTTTTCTTTCTTTGGAAACTCAGGAACCCATGCCCTGTTGATGTCAGTATCAGTGACAACACAATACACATCATCCAAGCCGGCATGGGCAGCAGCAAGAGCAGGAGCGAAGAAAGTGCTCACAAAAGGGATGTTCTTCCTTTTTGTATAATCAGCTATGCTTTTCAAAAAGCCTTTTCTAATCATCCTGTGCATGTAGATAGAGCCAAAAGTAGGCCTTGAAAGATCCCTGAAAGGGTAGAAAGGAGAGATGCGCTGGAAATGATCATAGACCTTCCATATGAACTCCCCGATAAAAGGGATGCTTCTCATACGGGAAACCCCCTCATAGAAAGCCCTGAAACGATGCCATGTCTTACGCTCTTTTCGAGTTACAATCTTATCACTGTTAGAATTGATTATCCGCTCATAAGCCATGTCTTTCAAAGGATATGCTGCACGCTGGTGGCCATACCCCATATCAACAGAAATAACCCAGGCTTTTCTCAAAAATGCACCTCTTTTGGAGGATTCGGCAATAAAAGTATATAAAGCTTATTGTATGAGTAACCTTTATAAACCCCTCCGGAATCATTCTCGTAAATAGGGTATCTAATCGGAGAACAACAATGGCAAAGAAGAAAGATTTCAAAAGCACCAAGATCAAAAAAAGGTTCTGGATAGAGATACTGGCAAGCCCAGGATTCAAGAACAGGACAATAGGCGCAACATATGTAGATGAGAAAGAGAAGGTCATAGGAAAGACTATGAGCGTAAACCTGATGACAATAATAGGAGACCCCAAAAAACAGGGCATGAACGAAAAATTCAGGGTAACAAGCATCACAGGAGAAAAAGCACAGACAGAAGTGACAGGATACGAGATGCTGCCAAGCATGC
>CAZGIN010000038.1:0-9330 GCA_964526585.1 uncultured Methanosarcinales archaeon | reverse complement strand
CTGATGGCAACAAATGTGTTCTATGACATAGGCATAATTATCATAGCTGCAAGCTTGATAGGATTCATAGCAAGGCTGCTAAGGCAGCCGCTGATCCCTGCGTATATAATAGGAGGAGTCCTGATCGGACCATCACTTCTGGGATTAGTATATGACATTGAGACAGTAAAGATATTGGCAGAGATAGGGATAGCATTCATGCTCTTTATAGTAGGATTAGAAGTTGACATGAAGAGGATAAGATCAATAGGGAAGTTTGCAGCAATAGGAGGAAGCATACAGATAATACTGCTATTCCTCTTAGGAGCAACAGCAGGGATACTGACATTCACAAATGGAGGATTACAAAAAGTCTATCTCGGAATAATTATCATGTTCTCATCCACGATGGTGGGAGTAAAGATGCTTTCTGACAGGAAAGAGCTTGATACCTTATTCGGAAGGATCATCATAGGCTTACTATTGGTAGAGGACATATTCGCAGTATTGGCGATAACGATACTGGGAAGCCTCAGCGAATTCACGCTAACATTGGTAATATCAGCACTTGTAAAAGCTCTGCTGCTGATCCTGCTGGGAATAATAGGCGCAAAAGTAATATTTCCAAGGCTTTTCAACTTCAGCGCAAAAAGCCAAGAGCTCTTCTTCCTTATGGCAGTATCAACATGCTTTGCGTTCGCGCTGGCAGCATATGCAATGAACTTCAGCATAATAATAGGGGCATTCATCGCAGGAGTAGCATTGGGAAACCTGCCATACAGATTTGAGATAGAAGCAAGGGTAAAGTCATTAAGAGACTTCTTCTCCACACTATTCTTCGTATCCATAGGAGTCATACTTCAGGTAAAGCAGGTTCCCCTAATAATAATCCCATTAGCAGTATTCTCTGCAATAGTCCTGATAATAAAGCCGATGATAACAACCACATTAGGAAACCTGTTCGGATATGTGCAGAAAACCAGCATGAAGACAGGATTAAGGATGGCGCAGACATCAGAGTTCAGCCTGATAATAGCTGCACAAGGGCTTGCATTACACCATATAACAGAAGAAGTGTTTACGATCACAATAATGCTGGCAGTAACCACAATAATAATAAGCACATACTATACAAAATACGACAATGCGATAATATCCATATTTGAGCCGATGCTCAAGATATTCAACGGGCTGCACAAGAACAGAAAACATCTTGAGTATATCCCGAAAGAGCACAAATATGAAGCAGTGCTCATAGGGTATGACAGGACAGGATACAACATACTAAGAAGGATCTTGGACCTAAAGAAAGACATACTGATCGTAGACTATAATCCAGAAGTGATATCGAAGCTGATAGAGAAAAAGATACCCTGCATGTATGGAGACGTAGGGGATCTGGAGATACTAGACAGGATAGACTTCTCTAAAGCAGAGACTGTGATAAGCACAGTCCCAGATGCGAAGACAAATGCATTATTGACACTGAAAGTGAAGCATGAGAACGAAAAAGCGATAATATTTGTGACAGCAACAGACATAAGCGACGCTCTTGATTTATATGAGAACGGAGCAGACTATGTGATCGTACCTCATCTTTTAGGAGGATACCATGTTTCAGACCTATATGAAAAGTTGTCCGGAAACCTTGAAAAGGTGATGGAAAACAAGAAAATGCATATAGAAGAGCTGAAAAAACAGAGAAACATAGCGATATGGAGCAAAAAGCCAAGTTATAAAGAACTGCACCAAATCATACGAAAGAAATATAAACAAAGCTCACGAGGAGAAAACAAGAGAAGATGGTAATCACAACAGACGAGGAATACTGGAAAAAATACGAGAGGGAAGAAGAAGAGGTAATGAAAGACCAGATGATGCTGCTAGATTATCCTGCGCCTGACAAAAGATACAGGCTGATAAACGAAAGCTTCAGCATGAGCATAGAAGAAAGCTATTTCTGGATTCTCAACTATATGAAATACGACTTAGGGTTTGCAGATGTAGAGAAGATAACAGACATATTCACTGCAGCAGAGACCAGCGCGTTCGGAGGAATGGCACAGCAAAGAGTAGGAGCAACACAAGACAAGGTATCACAGTTCTTAGCAGCGATAGGAAAGATGGTAAAAGAGCTCTTCCAGCTGGTAAGAGAGCTTAGAGTATTGGATGAAAGGCTAGGGTATTATGATGATGCAAAAAACCCGGATGCAAGAAGGGCATCGCCTGCGGACATAACATTAAAAGGGATATACATAGACATGGCAGAAGGAGGCTCAAAAAGCCCTGCGTCAGTATACGGGATGGCGAGAGAGCTCCAGTTTACGACACTTCCTGATATATTCTTCTCAAACCTAGTCCAGACGATAGAAGAGATAGACGAGAAAGTAGACAAGCTGGAATTCAACAAGGTAGTCAAGAATGTGCTGAAAAGGAAGCTGCACGCATACATAAGATGGAGAGATTCAACCCACAAGGAGATGAAAAGCAGAAGAACATTTACGTTAAGATACCTTAAGCAGCATTATGACATAATCAAGATGTACATGAGCTGGGTAAAACCATATCTCAAGAGGATAAGAAGGCTGCAGGGAGAAGAGAAATCCCTTGAAAGCCCTGACATAATCAATGCATTCGAGACAAGCATGATAGAGATAGAGATATTAGGAAAGTTCAAGCCCAGAAACAACAAGAAAGTGTTTGCAGTCATACTGATGAACTTTGAGTTCAGGACAAAGCCAAGCTTAAACTACCAGGCAGAGAACTACCAAAGGGGCCCGATACATGTAGGAGAGCTGAAGATGAAATACAGGACATATAACTGGACTCAAGAAGATATAGACAATTACAAAGCATTACGGAACCGGGAAGACTTTGCATTGCTCAACACAGTAGATGGCAGCGTGAAGGCAGCGATGGAAGCGCTAGGAGGAGAACTGGAAAGATACCTTGCAGAAGCAGGAGAGCAGGGCCTTGAGATAAAAAAAGAGGAGCCAAAAAAGAAGATAAAGCTTCCAGGCATATTTGAACCGTTCATACAACTAGGAAAAGCATTCACAAGCGTAGGCGAAGCGCTTACTCCAAAAAAGAGCGAGAAGCCAAGCAAGAAAGACATGTATGAGCTTGAAAAAGAGAAGATAAAGGCAAGCGGTGACATGGCGTACAAAATATGGCTGCTATACAAGAACTACAAGAAATCACACAAGATGCTTTCATGGTAAAGATGCGTAGCATCTTTACGCCTCCCCACTAGTGCACAATAAGTGCGTGTACCTCCCCTAACAAGGAAAGAAGATATTAGCGCAAACACATAATAAGAATATCAAGATAAAAAGATGGAACTTGAAGAACTGAAGAAACTGCCTCCGAGAGAAAGGATAAAGAAACTCAAGGAGATGGAAGAGCAAAGGAAAAAAGAAGAGCAGCAGTCAGCCAAGCTGCTGAGAGAATCAAAAGCAGAGGCAGAAGAAGAGAACAGAAAAGAGATAGACCAAAGCCTTGAAGAGCTTGAAAGCATGACAGTCCAGCAGGAGCTTGAAGGCCTCGAGGAAGCTGTACAAGAGCAAAGATCAGGATTAAGCGATGAAGAGCTGCAGCAGCATACAGAATACCAGCAGCAGCTAGCGCATGTTCCACAGACAGAGATCAAGCAGAGGATATATGATTTAAACAATCAAGTCAGAAGCTCAGGAGGATGGCAGTATGCTTCAAACGACCAGAAAAAAGAAGCGTTCGACCTCCTTGAAGCAGAAAAACAAAAATACAATGCCATCAAAAGAAACGAATATTCAACATCAGAGAATGTAATGGAATCGGTCAAGTCAACAATAGACAGGATAACAGGAAAATATGACACTGGAGGAGCCCCATAATGGTCGAGTTCAACATCCCATATGAGCCATTGGTATCACAACCTGCAAGAGTAAGCTCTGAGGAATCAGACATAGAGAAACCTATAATCCCGATGGGAGAGCTAGGAGGATCAGTAACTGAAGGACAAAGATTCGGAAGCTTCATACAGTCAGCGCAGGGAGCATTCAGGACAGGAGCAAAAAAGCTTGAGCTCGCAACGATAATGGGAGGAGGAGAGCCAGGCGGAGCAGAAAGCTACGGAAAGCATGCAAGGGAAGCTCTAAGAGAGATGGCAAAAGTCACAGAATCAGAATTTGTATCGACACATACACCAACACAAGTCGGAAACCTGTCAGGATTCAACCCCCAGCAAAGAAACTTTGATGATGACATGAGAAAGAAGTTCCTTGATGAGGTAAAAAGAGCGATAGACTTTGCAGGAGACGTAGCAGGAGGCGGAGCAGTAGTAGTGCACACAGGAGAGTTCCAAAGAAACATATCAGACCAAAGATGGGCAGAAGAGACTATGCCAGACGGAACAAAAAGGAAGATGCTATTGGGATATATGGAGGAGCCTGGAAAAGCAGCAACTTATCTTGTAGATGAGAGAGATGGGAGAGTGATATCAGACATAAGAAAGAACAAGCCCATAAGGATACCGAAATTCAACAAGGCAGAAGATGATCATTGGGGAGAAGATACTTACGGAAATAGAGTAAAGATAAGAAAAGGAGACTGGGTAGACCAGGACGGAAGATTTATAGACCCTTCAGATCCTGACGCCATATTCTACAGAGTGCCAAAATGGAACTCAGAGAAAACAGAATTCGAGACAGAGCTGGTAGGATGGGACGAAGTAGAGAAGATGACCCAATGGTTCAATGAAAGAAGGATAAAAGAGCAGGGGAAAACCCCTATAAGCCCAGAAGAATACATGTTCAGGCTGCAGATGGAAACACAGATGCTTCAGTACAAAGGAAGCTCGCTATTCTATGCAGACAGGTATGAAAAAAGCGAGAAAGAAAGGACTGCGCTAAAGGACGCTTTAACGTTCTATGAAAAATTAGAGAAGAACACTCCAAAAGAAGAACTATGGAAGCTTATGGCCCAAGACAGAAGAGTGCAGACAGTGCATGGAGGAGAATTTACAGGGCACGAGCAAAGGCTGCCAACAGAGATAATCAAAGAAGGGATAAAGGAAGCAGAGTTCAGGCTCAAGCACATAAGGGAAGCATCAGCTTCAGCAGATGCAAGGGCTGCAGACTTGAGAGACCAGATAGACCATACAGTAAAGGCAGAAGACTACGGAAAAAAAAGAAGCTTCACAGCATTTGCAGAAGCAGCGATGCACGCGATGGACATCACAAGGCATAATCCACATGTGAAAAAAGACATATTCGTTGCTCCTGAAAACATATTCCCTGAGATGGGATTCGGAAGCCATCCTGAAGAGATGATAGAGCTTGTTAAAGGGTCAAGGAAAGCTTTTGTGGACATGGTGACAAGCCCTGAGATAGAAAACCCATACGGAATACTTGACACAAAAACACAGACGCTAAAAAAGATGGCAAACCCATACTACAGAAAAGACATATCAAAAGAAGAGGCAGCAAAGCTTGCAGAGAGGCACATAAAAGCAACTCTTGATACGCAGCATCTGGGAATGTGGAAAAAGCATTTTGTGCCAAAGCCAGGAGAAACGCCACAAGAGTGGGAGAAAAGATTCAACGGATGGTATATGGAGCAGATAGAGAAGCTTGAGAAAGAGAAGATAATAGGGCATATCCACATGGTAGATGCGATGGGGGCAGGACACCATCATCTGCCGATAGGGCAAGGAACACTGCCGATAAAAGATGCAATAGAATACCTCAAGAAGAAAGGATATACAGGAACAATGATCACAGAAGGGCATGAAGAGAACGCAAGATTCGGAACGCACAGGCAGTTCACAGAGATGTGGAGGCATTTCGGAAGCCCTGTATACGGAACGTTTGCGCCAACAGGCCCAACATGGGGGCAAGTGCAGCATGCATATTTCGGATATACGATGCCTCCGATGTTCATATACGGAGCTTATTCTCCTTCAAACGAATGGAAGCTCTGGAGCGAGGTGCCGATGGAATGAACAAAAAAGATGAAAAATTTATAGGAGCATTTGCTCATGCATCAGGCCTGATCATGGGATTTTTAGGGCCGCTGATAATATTTATCATACTGCATGTGCTTGAAGTGAAGGAAGGAGCTGCACTGAAGAACACAAGGCATGCGCTAAACTTCCAGCTGAGCCTACTTATATATTATCTGCTGTCCGCAATACTGATGCTAGTGATAATCGGATTCTTTATGATGTCAGTACTGATGATATTCTCTGTAATAGTGATAATCATCGCTATCGTCAAAGCATCCAAAGGAGAAGAATACAAGTATCCGTTAGAGATAAGGTTTTTTAGATAATAGCAGTATCAACCAAAAAAATACTTTTTTAGGTTTCTAAACTTCAGGGTAGAAAGGTAGAATCCTGCAGTAGGCACAACAGCATTAAACCATGGCTGCTGCACCTGAATGACAAGCATATATGCGCCTAGGATAATATAGGTGGATATAATGATCAAGACATTACGCATCCTACTCGATTCCCATGCCTTCTCCTCTTGAAGGAATACTAATTGTTTCTCCAGTTCTTTTATTCTCATAATCATCACCTTGTTAGCATAAAAAAAGAGATGGGATCAACCCAATCTCCTCAAAATCTCTTCAAGCTTTGCCATCAGGTCTGCATGTGTCGGCTCATGCTTATGCGGATGAGGCTTTTCATGCTGTCCTGGTGGATGTTCGCCTAAGTGTGGTGGAATTTTGTGCTCCATCTTATTCAGCCTCCTGTATTGCAGCTATTTTGGCATCTAGGCTTTCGCTTTGAGCTATGCCAGAAGCCCATTGGTAGACCGCTAACCTATCAGTCGGCTTTTTGAGCTGATCTGCGTATTCAACTGCCATAGCTACAATTTCTGCTGCGCCTGCTTGCGGCCCAGAACCTGCCAGATCATATGCACTCCTGTAGTACATGATTGCAGCCACATGCGCTCCTTCTCTCGCAGCTTCCTGCGCCATGTCCAGATATTCTTTTGTTTTCATCTTATCCCTCCAAACCTTTTCGGTTTTTCTAAGAATATGGAAGTAGCCTGAATTATTTAAATGTTTCGGTTATTCTAGAATACTAGAAACATAATATTTATATAGAAAAACCGATAATAGGGCTAAATGGCTCCGATACTCCCCCATATGTTTGATGCAATCGTGCATAAAGCATTATCTTCAAGCATCCGTAAAGAGATACTTCTATCGTTATCAAAGAAATCAAAATATCTGTCTGAGATCGCTGAAGAGGTAGGAAAAAAGCCGCAGACAGTGGATTTTCATCTTAATGTATTACAAGAGATAGGACTTGTAGAAGGAGAATGGCTGGAAGGGAAAAAATACTATCGGATAAAAGACAAAAAGATACTGGATTTTCTTAAGGAAGGAAAGGCAATCCCTGCTGAGTTCAAGCCAAAACCGCCTCATGAGATAGTTCTTGACATGTGGGCTGATATGAAGAAAAGGATGGATAGGATAGAGAAAAGATTAGATTCGATAGAGAAGAAGATCAAGTGAAGAAAGCAGGGATGTATACAGATAAATTTATAACTGAAAACACACTAATTCACAAAAGGCAAAAACCAGGAGGTAAATAAAATGAAATCAACTCAAATAAAAGGTGATTTGGCGTATCAGAGCAGATGCATCTCCCTTTTGCCGTGGACTTATTTCTGAGAACTGCACTATAGGGATAATCGGAGGGCTAGGCCCAGAAACAGGCTGCAATTTCTGCCTGAACATAAACAACAAATTCAGAGAGATGACAGGCTGCCAGCCGTCCCTAGTGCTGGATAATGTAGCTGTTCCAGAACAGCTGGAAAAGGAAATGATAAACGGCAGGATCCCCTCAGAGATGCTGGAGCTGCTTAATGCCTCAGCAGAGAGGCTGAGCAATGCAGGAGCAGACTTTTTAGTCATGCCATGCAATTCGGTGCATGTCTTCTTTGACAGCCTTAAGCCAAGGAAGCCAATGTTCAGCATAATAGAAGCATGCGCAGAAGAATGCATCAGAAGAGGGATACAAAAAGCAGGCTTGCTTGCCACAGGGATCACAGTAAAAGAAAAACTGTATGCAAAGAAACTGCTGCAAAAGGGAATTAAGACAATAGTGCCCGATGCCGGACAACAGAAAGAACTGAACAAGATAATAATAAGGGTTATACACAACAGGGCGACAGCAGCAGACAAGCAGTTTGTAATAAGAGTTATCAAGGGAATGGAGAAGCGCGGGGCAGAGGCTGTGATACTGGGATGCACAGACTTTCCATTGCTAGTAAGACAGAGGGATGTTGAAGTGCAGCTTATAGACAGCCTAGAAGCCTTGGAAGAGCTGGTTGTTGAGATACTTAAACAATCCCAACCATTGCTGCGCAGCCCGTAGGATTGCCAAGATTATTTAGATTGGGCTTAGTATCGGCTCAGAGAAAAACACTCATACCAGCTTTCAATCCTATGAAGATCAAAGTTAAGATAGTGAGGAAATCCCAAGATATGCCAAAAGTCAGGAGTATTATATAGAAACCTGCCAGAACATCAAGCATACTGCCGAAATCCTTGGATATTATGACAAAAAAGCCTCCTTTGAGCATAAGCCAATAAGCTCCATATCTGACAAATTCAGAAGGAAACCATGGGATGAAAAGGATAAGTACAAGAGCTGCAAAGTCAACAATACCTAAAGCTTTTACTATAATCCCCATGAAATCATCCTAAATCGCATATAATGTGCATATATAAAATACAAACTTATAGCAAGAAACCAGAAGTCAGTATTAGTATTAAAAGTATGCCTAAAAATGCAAATATTCCAGGAATGCTGCTCTTATTTACATGATCGCTGAACCTATGCACCATAAAGATCACAAGCTCAACAGCAAGATAGCCAAGAAACAATGAAGCGATAGCCTCAAATGCATTTGGAAGCCTTGCAAGAAACGTAAACCTTAATATGGCAAGAACAGCGATAGCAGCCATGAGCCTGAACCTGAAAGCTTTTGAGCTGCCCTCAGTAAAGAAGGTATGGTTGCTAGGATCAAAGAATTCAACTATAACTAGATGGATATCCCTAACGTGCAGGTCCTTATCTATGATAGGTGCTTTGTCTCCCATTTTAACCCTCAAAAAGCTTCTGGAAGCTAATAGTATATAAAGTTTTCCCTTTTTAGTAGTGAAATTTAGTTATTTTGAAAAGAGAGGTATACCTTAAAACCATCAAAGAGTTACTACACAATGCTTATATATCTTAAAAAATTGCAGTATCAGATTAGGATAAAAGAGGGGCAGATGATAGGTGGAAAACATACCATTATGGAACTTATTCTAGCCTCGAAAATATAATAAAAGGTGATTAGATGGGCATAA
>CAZGIN010000037.1:0-9410 GCA_964526585.1 uncultured Methanosarcinales archaeon | reverse complement strand
TAAATAATTGTTGTGAACACTCTTTAGAAGTCACTTCCTTCTGTAGATTATATCATGATGCTGCAGGTCTTCAAATTTGATATTTTCTCCTTCAATCTTGAATGTCAGGACAAAGTGGCTGTCTATATGCACTCTCTTGAACTGCTTCATATCATTGCTTAGGTTCTTGTAATGGTTCAAATCTTTGCAGGCCATCACTTCTTGTATTTTTTTCAGTGTCGCTTCATACCTTCTTTTGTCTTTCTTGTATAGTTTCTTCAGGATCTTGATGAGCTTTTCACTTCTTTGAAGGCTTCGCATTTTCTATCTCCTTTCTCAGGTCATCGATAGTGTTAAATGCTTTAAATTTCCCGCGGTCTATTTTTCGGATTTCTTCCTTATATTCTGGTCTTAGTTCCGGCTCAAGCAGAGATTCTCCATATTTGTCTATCACAAAGTTTATTGCATCTGACTTGTTTTTCAGTCCGAACTTCCCCCTTACTATTGTAAGCAGCCTGTCTTCATATTCTCCTAAGCTGACTATCGCCTGTACCATCTGATCACCTGTATATTATAATCTATAACAAAATATAATAGATTATTACATATTATTATTTAAACCTTTCTATGCATCACGTTTTACTCTCCTCTATAGATAATTTTGCATCAAATGATCTCTGTATCATCCAATGCAAAGTTATCTCTGGGAATCTTGACTTGAAAATAGGTACTCAAGATTCCCTATAGAATTTTGCAGCGTCTTCCGGGCTTACTGTGTTGATCACTATGCCTGTTCCAAATTCAAATCCTGCCCAGTTGCTGATCCTCGGCAGTATCTGTGCCTGAAAATGGAGGTTCTCATTATCCGGAGAATAATGGTATATGATATTGTAATCCACATTTATCTCTTTGAGTTTCAGCAATATTTTCTGCAGGATCTCACAGAAACCGTTATAGTCTAGTTCTCTGAATCTTTTCAGGTGTTGTTTTGGCAGGATCCATACTTCATAGTTGAATCTTGATGCATACGGCGTGAAAGCTAGGAAATTGTCGTTTTCAAAGCACTTCCTTAGTCCTTCTCTTTCTTTCCATATGATCTCGCAGTATGGGCAGCTTTCGTATCTTTTTGCAGCATCTATCTTATCCCTCACTTCTTTAGGTATAATGTTTACTGCTCCTACTTGAGTATGGGCATGTTGTATGCTTGCCCCTCCTTTCTCTCCCTGGTTTTTGAAGATCTGCACATATTTTATCCCTTTTTCCTTCTCAAGCCTTTGCACTGTATGCGCATATACATGCATGAGCTCGCATAATTCGTCTTTTGAGTAGTCCCACATCTGCCTGTCATCTGGTGTTTCGACTATTATCTCATGTTTTCCATATGCTGATGAGAACGTAAAATATTTGTTGTCTGTCCTTATCTCTTGTTGGCCTTCCATCCTGGCAAAAGGGAACTTGTTCTCAAACCATCTTATCTTCCATTTCCCCTTATCTGATACCCTTCCTATCTCTGGAGGCGTTTTTTCTTCATTTCCAGGTGCAAAGAAATCTTTTGCAGGCTTTTTTTGTGATTCCTGCTTGAACTGCATGGGTCTGGTATCCCTTTCGCTGCTTATTATCACCCACCTATCAAGGATATAATCCTTTCTCAGTTCCAGCATTTTGCACCTCTTTTGTGATGCTTCTGTGTTCATAGTATTTAATCTTTTTGTAGTCTACTGTGCAGCTATAATATCTCTTATCATATCAATATCCTCATTTGTGAGGGTGAGGTTCTTGATGTGCAGTATTAGTTCAAGCATTTTGTCATGATCTAGGTTGACTTCAGTATTTTTAAGGTAGTATTGGTTGTCTATCCTTAGCTGCATATCTGATTCAAGCCTGCTGGAAAATCCCATCGGAAGAAATAGCATATTCTCAAGCATTCTGCACGCTGCTATCGTGCAGCTGTGTATCTCAGATTTTAGTCCTATCTTCATCATTAAGGCATATGCTGCAAAGTATTCGCAGTAGTACTTCATTGTTGCCTGCCAGATCCGGGATTTTCCTTGTATTGCTCTTAATACATCAAGGGTCTCTTCTGCTGTTGCGATATATTCCTTGAACAGATTTTCATTTGGAAGAACTAGTTTTATCCCTTTTGGCTGGGATTTGCACCATTTGATCTGTTCCATATCATCCACTCAATTATTTCTTCACTTCCTCTTATTATCAGGTGCTTCTTAATAACCTCTTGCCTTAATATTTCGGAAATCTTGCTGAGAGAATCGGAATTTATCAGGTGCAGTTTCTTATTTAATCTTTTCTCGATCTTTTCCTTTGCTATTGTTCCGTCTATAGCGATTATATCTATATCATTTGCTTTTTTGATTGATTCTGGTGCAGAGCCGAATATTATGATGTTTCTGCAGCTGTTTTCTCTTAGCATGCTCACAAGCTCTTTCATAAGTAGCTCTTTCTCACATCTTTCTATCAGCTTGTTTTTTTCTGATATTGCCAGATATTCGATTATGCTAGAGTTGTCTCTGTTTATGCTGTAAAGGGTCTGCCTTCCCCTGTGCTCTTTTTTCAGTATATTCTTTTTCTCCAGCATGTTTAGCCATAGCCTTGCTGTTGGATGCGGTTCTCCAAGCTCTTTTGATATGTGAGCAAGATGCAGCTTTTCATCTGGTTTTGTCAGGAAAGGTTCTAATACCTTTAAAATTGTTAACTTATTGACCATATTGTTAATATTATAACATTAGTTTATTTAAACTTTTCCATAATAATTATTAACTATCCCCTAATCCTAGTCTTTATGCTTGACATCCCTATTAACAAAGACATCCTGGAGATTTTGAAAGCCTCTGGCATTTCAGACCTTAGGCCTGCCCAGAAGAAGGCTGTTGATGCAGGCCTCCTTGAAGGCAAAAACTTGCTTGTCTGCACTCCTACTGCTTCTGGAAAAACATTGATCGCTGAGATGGCTTTCACCAAATCGATAACTGAACATATAGGAAAAGCTATTTACATCGTTCCTCTCAAGGCATTGGCTAATGAAAAGTTCAAGGACTTCAAGAACAGGTACAATAATCTTTTCAGGATCGCATTATCTATTGGAGACCTAGACTCATCTGACTCATATCTGGCAAATTATGATCTTATCTTGTGCACTTCTGAGAAGCTTGATTCATTGATACGCCACAAAGCTCCTTGGCTTAAGTATGTCTCAACAGTTATCATCGATGAAGTCCATCTCCTTAATGATCCTGGAAGAGGCCCTACTTTAGAGATACTGATCACTCTTCTAAGAAAGCTTCTTCCTAAGGTGCAGATAATAGCCCTTTCTGCAACAATCGGAAACCCCAGAGAATTGGCATCCTGGCTTGATGCAAACCTAGTTGAAGATGACTGGCGGCCAGTTGAATTGAAGAAAGGAGTCTATTTTGAAGGAAATGTTGAGTTTGAGTGAATAATATTAAGAAAAATAAAATATAGAAAAGCTATTTACTTGCTTTCTTTGAATGCAGATGCTATCAGCATGAAGTACCACATTCCTGAGATGAAGCCTGAGATAGCTGTTCCTATCCATGGGATCACCTGAAGTATCGCTGTAAGCACTATTGTTAGTATTATCCCTACCAGCCATGCAACAAGATAAGCTCCTGTGAACGCTTTCTTGAATATCTCTCCGAATGCGAATGCTGCTCCGAAATTTCCTTTTGCGATATAATTCATTACTGCTGCTCCCATGATGTATACTGAGACTATAAGCACTAATGCTGCTATGATTATCCCTAGTCCTGCTGTTGCGAATGCTCCTGCTGGTGCCATCCCTGGCGCAAATGCTCCGAAGAATGCCATCCCCCCGAATATCATGAACAATATTCCTGCTGGGATCAGCCATATTATGCCGATGATCGTGATCAATAGTCCTGTCACGAAAAGGTCTCCCCAGTCTGTCCATTCTGGAAGCTGTTTCTTTCCCTGTAATACTAGTTTTGCTGCTTTCGCTTGGAACCCTCCTGCAAAGAAGTTCACTATTGGAATTAAGCTCAATAGTATCCCTATCAGCAGTTTCTTTATGTCTGTAAATGGTCTTTTTAGGATCTCTCCATAGTCTGCCATCATAACACCCCTCATAGTTTTATTGATTTTAAGTTTTATAGCCCTCAGAGTCATGAATTTAAATACTTTTGCACATATACGTAAATGACACATCATATTTTATATGATTATATGTCATTTACTTATTACGAAAAGACTAAATTTTGCCTAAAATTTATGTCTTTGAGTATATTTTATATAGTCCTGCATTAGTTATCCCTGTATGACAACAATTATACTTGATACGAATTTCCTTCTTATCCCGTTTACGCTAAATGTGGATATATTTGATGGCATCAGGGCTGCAGCTGAATTTCCTTATGATCTCTCGATAATAGACAAATCCATTGATGAGCTGAATAAGATTTCAGCAGATAAGAATCTAAAAGCTAAAGACCGCAATGCAGCTAAGCTTGCCTTATCCTCCCTCAAAGCGTACAGCATCAAGACTATCAAGACAGCTTACGATAAAGATGCTGATTCTCTGATTATAGACTACTGCAAAGCTAATCCTGATACTGTTGTCGCCACCCAAGATCTTGAGTTGAGGCGAAGGTTAAGGGCTATTGACATATCCCTTATAGTTCTGAGGCAGAAGAAGTATGTTGTTTTTCAGAGATATTGATTTCTGAGCAAAAGTTATAAACTTAAACCCATTTTAGTCCTGTTATGGTGATTAATTACTTGAAGAAAGTCAGAAAGCATGCTGCTAAGATAGCCAGGTCTGCTGGCCTTTTTATAGGTGCTTCTATACTTTCCCTTCCTATAATCTTCTCTTCTGGATGCGGGAAGAGCCCTTTTGACGGCATGACTTTAGAGGAGAAGATAGCGTATGCTGATACTCTTGATAAAGCAGATGAGTATGTTGATTATGCAATGTATGCGCATGGTGATACAGGAGGCGCAGATTTTGTTGATATCCCTGAACGTGCTCCTAATGCTTTGAACGGAGCTGAGCGCCAGTCTTTGAGGGCTACTGACGAAAGGCATGCAGGTGTTTGTCGTGATTTTTCTGTTGCGATTGCAGCTTTGCTTCATGATGATCTGAATCCTGATGGCTCTAGAAGATTTCCTGCTGTGATATTGGATTATTGTACTCCTAGTTTGGGCCATTCTATTTTTCTTCGTGAAGATCCTGATACAGGTAGGTGGTATTCTCGCGGCAATCGCTCTGAGGATGATCGCAATAATTGGAGTTCCAGGGATTCTATCATCCAGTCTATTGGACCTTTAAGTTATGATCTTTATGATCTGAGTCCTCTTGGAAGCCGTATTGTGGAAGGTACAACTTTTGTTTCTCATGATGGGAAGCAGGTTGGCTTGATCAATATGGAGCCTTTCCTTGTTGAATCGTATACAAGCACAAGTCTAAAGAGATACTCAACTACAGTGCTTCCTGATGGAAGTTTTGAAAGAGTGCTTCTTTCTGACAGTGCTGCGCCCAATCTTTTGGAAACTATAAGATATTCATCTGATTGTTTTGAGGTTTATATTCATAAGGAATCTCCTACTTTTCATTCTGAATGGGTTGTTACGATGCGTGATCCTAACGGGCTTCCTGCCCAAACTCAAGAGACTATATCTGGGGGAATGAATAGTATTGTGAAGAATTTCACTTATGATGCTGAAGGCAGGGTCTTTACTGAGCAGACAACCCAATTCTATCTTGGAACTCCTATCAACTCTTCTTTTGCTACGCATGAGTATGCTTTTGGGGGCCATTACCATTCTGCCAAGAATTCGCTTGTTGATTCTGATGCTGACGGTTCTGACGATCTCCTTTTTAGGGAGGAATTCAGGTCTACAGGCGGGCGTATATTGAGGAAATTTGACTATTCCCTTCCTTTTGATGGAGCTGTTTGGGATGAGATCATCTTTGACTGATTTCTGAGCCTCTCCAAACAGCAACCTTTAAAAACCCCTCCTTGTTCTCCTCAGTAATATGTTTTACAGAATACACTTAAAAGACCATATTCGTGTTCCTCCTGAGATGATGGACCTTCCTGTTAAGGAGGCTGTTCTTAAGAGGGTCAAGCGAAAGTATGATGGTTATGTAGACCAGAATTTTGGCATTGTTATCGATGTTGCTAATGTCATGGATATTCAGGATGGGGTTATCATCCCTGGAGATGGCGCTCCTTATTATCCTACTGAGTTTGAGCTGTTGATATACAAGCCTGAGATGCAGGAAGTTATCCATGGTAAGATCAAGGACATCGCTGATTTCGGGGCTTTTATCACTATGGGCCCTATGGAAGGTATGATACACGTCTCTCAGACTATGGACGATTTTGTTTCATTCAGCAAGGAGAAGCAGCTTCTCGGAAAAGAGACAAAGCGTATGCTTAAGGTTGGAGATAAGTGCCGTGCAAGGATTATCGCTATCTCTTACAAAGACATAAGCTCTCCTAAGTTTGGTCTGACGATGCGTCAGAAAGGTCTCGGAAAATTAGAATGGCTTGAGGAAGAAGGCTCAGAGCCTGCTGAGAAGGAAACAAAAAAGAAAAAATAGAGGTTGAAGGTCAAAGATGGTAAAGAAAAAAGCATGCAAGCATTCAAAGCTTTTGATCAATGACATAAAGGAATGTCCTGCTGATGACACTCTTGCTAACAGCTGGCAGGGCAGGATTAATGTGCTTGATCCTGAAAAGTCTGAGATCGCTAAGAAAGTCGGCCATGATAAGGCTGGAGAGTATGCTATTAAGGTAAGGTGAGTATTATGGTTCTTAAGATTTTGTCGCAAGATAAGGTTCCTGAGATGGGCAGGACTCATATAACAGCAGAGCTTGTATTTGAGAAGGAAACTCCGTCAAACAAGGATGTTAAGGCAGAGCTTGCAAAGATGGTTAAATGCGATCCTGATCTTATAGTTGTGAACAAGATTGATACCAAATATGGAGAGCCTAAGGCTATGGTCGATGCTTTCCAGTATGATTCAAAGGATTCTTTTGATGCAGTCAAGCGAAAGCTTCCTAAGAAGCAGGCTGAGAAGGCTGCTGCTGAGCTCAAGAAGCAGGAAGACGCCAAGAAGAAGGCAGAGGAAGAATCTAAGGCTAAGGCTGAAGCTGAGAAAGCTGCTGCTGAAGCTGCAAAAGAGGAGCCTAAAGAAGAAGCTAAAGAAGAAGCTAAAGAGGAGAAGAGTGAATAAAGATGGCAAAAGGAGCTAAAGCAAAATCAGTCAAGGGAAAGAAGCCAAAAAGGCAGCGTCAGAATAATCAGCTTTTCAAGAATTATGAGGTTTCTGGAGATTCTCTTAAAAGAAAGAAGAAGTTCTGCCCTAAGTGCGGGCCTGGAACGACCATGGGATCTCATAAGGACAGGGTAGCTTGCGGCAAGTGCGGCTATTCTGAATTTAATAAGAAGTGATTTTGTTTTTTTTAGTTCTGATTATGTATTCTCTTACATCGGCAAGTCATCGTTAGGATCGCCTGTCTCAAATTCCTTGTATTCTTTGAGATAATCCTGCAATCTGCCTGCTATTACATCTTCTATGTGCGCTTTTACGAACTTCTCAAACTTTGGGCCTGATAATATCGTTAGCTGTGGAGAATCGCTCTCATAGATGATTATGCTGCTTGCCTCTATTCCTCTGAAGCGTGCTCTCGCTGCTATGTCAAATCTTTCCCCTAAGGTTGTGATCATCAATGGATATGCTGCGCTTAGTTGGAAGTCCATTCCATATGATAGGCTCTCAATATATGCCTCTCTCATCATATTATCTGTGAAGAACTGTTCAGCTGCTTTGTCTATGTCATATTCGATGCCTTGGTTAAATCTTTCTTCATCCCGCATCTCTTCATCAGCAAGCATTAGTTGGTCTACTGTCTCTAGTATCCATTGCGCAAACCTTTGCGTGCCTTTTATCGGTCTCTCTGCCTTTTCTTCAAATACTGCTTTTGCTATTATTCTTCTCTCTCTTTCTCCAATTATCTTTACACTTCTTCCTTCTGCCTTCCTTTGATGTGCATGGTATGCTGCTACTAATGCACTGAAGAATGATTCATATACCGTGCTTGCAAACATGTTTATCGAGACTATATCTCCAGGTATGACTCTTTCAAATCTCTCCAGGAGCATGGCATATCGGTTATGTTCTTCTTCATCTGCACTTCTTGTTTCTCTCAGTTGTGTTATCTCTTCATGCGTTTTTTGCACCAGATAGGTTAACGATAGTCCTTCATAATCTGTCCTGAACGGAAATTTTGCTAATTCGATCATCTTCTCCATCAGTTTTTGACCTATTACTTCTCTCATTTTCTACTGAAGAGTGGTTTTTAGCTTATAAAATTATTGAGTATCAGGATGCTTTTTAGTCAATCCTGCAATCTGTTCTTTTACGCGATCCTTAGCCGTCTGTGGTCTAATGCGTTTTCTATCTTTTTGTATATCCTTTCAAGAACTTGGTCTCTTTCTTTTTCAATATACAGTGTTGTCTGCCTGACTGCCCTTACAAAATCTTTGTCTCTGTCTGCCATCAGCTTCATTTCATCTATTCTGTATGGGTTTATCCTTTTGATGCAGATCTTCATCAGCTGGCATCGTTGGGGCCTTCTTGCGCTGTATGCTGAGTATCTGCTTAATCCTAATCCATACAATAATCCTGCTGCCCATAGCACTGCTTCTGGCTGCTTGAATGATACTGCTGCTGCTCCGCCGCAGAATATTCCAAGATATTTTCCTATCTCCCTTGCTTTATCATATCTGTTCTCTCTTGTCGACTGCGCTTTTATAGTTCCTTTTACGCTCTCTCCTATCTCAAATGTTATGCTTGATTGGTGCACTATCTCTTTATCTTGAAGCTCCCTTGCGCTTAAGGTCCACATATCCCTTATCGCCTTATCTAGTGTTTTTACGCATACTCTTATCGGCTCAAGTTTCGGCATGCTTTGTGATACTTCACAGTATGTCTCGTATATGTCTTTCACTCTTATCGGCTTTCTATGTTTCAGCCTTATTTTCATCGGTTTCATTTTAGCATCATATCTAGATAAGTTCATATTCTTCCATGTATTAAAAAACCTTTAGTTGCCTTATTCCGATATTTTCCGAAAACAGGCGATCCAATCCCGGATATTATTATGACAGAAACCCTTTAAAACTCATTAAGAATTCTTTAGCTTATGGCTGATCTTAGTTTTTTGGTCAATAAGGCTTATTTTGGATTCAACAAGTTAGCAAGTATTTTCCTTGCTTCATATTCATTATCTAATGAGAATTATCCGGGTTTGGTGATGATGGCTGCTGTTTATGCAGTGAATGATGTCTGCACTCTTGCTTTGCGCCAGTACCAGTCTTATTATGAAGGGCTTAAAGATGGCTTGGTGCTTAAGTAGAATTCTCTCATC
>CAZGIN010000036.1:0-9477 GCA_964526585.1 uncultured Methanosarcinales archaeon | reverse complement strand
TATTATAACATATCCTAATTTCATATTATTAAAGAATACAGTTATACTATTTAACCCTAGTCCAAACCCCCAACCTTTATAAACAATCATCCCCTCCCCGAATATATGGAATCTTGGAACTTGAAGAAACTAACTGAACTGTCAAAACTTGAAAATCCTGTCTTGATCGAAGGTCTTCCTGGGATTGGAAATGTCGGAAAGATCGCAGTTGATTACATCATAGAGGAAATCAAGCCAACAAAGCTTTTAGAGTTCACTTCTGAATCTTTTCCTAACTGTGTTTTTGTCAATGAAGAAAACCTTATAGAGCTCCCATCAATTGAGCTCTACCATAAAAAAGTCAATGGAAAGGATCTTCTTTTCCTTGCTGGAGACATCCAGCCTTCTGAGGAGAAATCATGTTATGAGTTCACTTCTAAGGTTTTGGACATCTTCCAGGAATTAGGGGGCAAGGAGATAGTTACTTTAGGGGGGATAGGCCTAAACGCTCTCCCAAAAGATCCAAAAGTGTATTGCACTGCTAATAACAAAGATATAATAAAGAAATATAAGAACGGATCAAGCATCTCTACAGAAATATATGGTGTTGTCGGCCCTATTGTTGGAGTGACAGGGCTTCTTCTAGGCCTTGCAGCAAAGCGTGACATAAATTCAATAGCTTTCCTTGCTGAAACCTTAGGACATCCTATGTATTTGGGCATCAAAGGGGCAAAAGAATTACTCAAGATTCTGGAGAAGAACTTCACGTTCAATATAGAATTCTCAAAGCTTGATGAAGAGATAGAAGAATTGGAAGAAGAGTTCCCTGAAGAAAACCCTCCTAAGCCAAGAAGATTAAGGAGGTTTGGCGGAGACACTGCTTACATTGGATAAGGATAGCCCCTTATTTCCCATTTCTCTCCTCGTGAGTCCTAACACTTTCACCCAAACCTTTAAAAAGTTCCTCTCTTTGGGATTTTTGGGGATGGTGTTGTGGGAGTTATCAAGAAGATCCAGGCAAGGGAAGTGTTAGATTCTAGAGGCAACCCTACTGTTGAAGCGACTGTATTCTCCTCAAAAGCATCAGCATCTGCTATTGCTCCTTCTGGAGCTTCTACTGGCATACATGAAGCTTTGGAATTAAGAGACAACGGCTCAAGATTCCACGGCAAAGGAGTCCAAAAAGCGATTAAAAATATCAAACTCATCGAATCAAAGCTCAAAGGCATGTCATTAGACCAAAATTCTATCGACAAGACCATGATTGAGCTGGACAATACAAAGAACAAGTCCAGATTAGGTGCTAACGCTATCCTTCCAGTATCATTAGCGTGCGCAAGGCTTGCTGCCATAGAAAATAACATCCCCTTATACAGGTATATACAAAAGCTTGCAAAAACTAATATCAGCCTTCCAACTCCTTACATGAACATCATAAATGGCGGAAAGCATGCTGACAACCGCTTAGACTTCCAGGAGTTCATGATTGTTCCGAAAGCAAAGTCATTCAAAGAGCGTCTAAGGATAGGCGCAGAAGTCTATCAGGAATTAAAGACAACAATAAAGAAGAAATATAATACCAATGTCGGAGATGAAGGAGGGTTTGCTCCTGAGATCTCAACTCCAGAGCAGGCATTGAATCTTCTAACAACAACAGTAAGAAATCTAGGCTATGAAAAAAACATAAGTTTCGCGATCGATGCTGCTGCTTCTGACTTCTACAAGAACAACAGATATGTTCTCAACGATAAGCAATATTCATTTAACAGCCTGGAAAGATTGTATAATAGATTGATCGGTTCCTACCCTATAATCTCATTAGAAGATCCTTTTGCTGAAGACAACTTCAATGAATTCAAAGATTTCACAAAGCAGGCTAAGATACAGGTTGTCGGAGACGATCTGTTAGTTACAAATCCGGAGAGGATAAAGCGTGCTATCAAAGAAAAGGCATGCAACGCATTATTGTTAAAAGTGAACCAGATCGGAACCTTATCAGAATCTATTGAAGCGTTTAAGCTTGCAAAAAGCGCAGGCTGGAATGTTATGGTCTCTCACCGTTCTGGGGAAACCGAAGATACGTTTATCGCAGATCTATCGGTAGGCCTTGGTACTGGACAGCTCAAGTCTGGCGCTCCTTGCAGGGGCGAGAGGACTGCTAAGTACAACAGGCTGTTAAGGATCGAGGAGGAGGTGTCTTTATGAAGCTCATTATTGGTATGAAAAATTCTGCTGATCTTGCTAAGAGCATCGCTAAGAAGATCAAGGCTTCTTATGTTGACCTCGAGACTGTTTTCCTTCCTAGCGGAGAGGTTTCGATAAAGTTCAAGAAGGACATAAAAAATCTTGATCTCATATTTGTGAAATCTTTCTATCCGGATCCTAACTCCAGTATTCTTGAAGTGATACTTACATGCAATACTGCATATGAGCTTGGCGCCAAATCTTTAACTTTGATTGCTCCTTACATGCCTTATCTTCATTGTGATGAGCGCTTCAGTCCTGGAGAATGTCTCTCCAATAGGATAATAGCCCGCATGCTCAGCTGTGTTGACGAGATCATCACTATTGATCCTCATCTTCACCGCCTTGATAATCTTGCCAAGGTGTTCAAGATCAAGACCAGAAAGCTTTCTGCTAATTTTGCTATCGCCAGCTTCATCTACCGCAATTTCAAGAGCGAAGCTGTTATCGTTCCTGATCCTAAGGAATATCCTTGGGCTGAAGTCTTGACAAAGCATGTTGACATAAAAGCTATCGCTTTGAGAAAAGGCAGGGGCAGTTCGAGAAAGATCAAGATCCAGATCGAGAAGAATTCTGAGCTTAAAGGAAAAAATATCATCATCCTTGATGATATGGTATCGACTGGTAATACTATGGTTCAGGTGATAAAAGAAGCCAAGAAGCTTAGGCCTAAATCCATATCATGCATCTGCGTGCATGGCATCTTCTCTGATAAGGCTGATGACAAGATAAAGCGTGCTGGCGCCAAGAAGCTTGTCTCAACTAATACTATCTTATCCAAGTATAGCAAGATTGACGTAACTGATGTTATTGCACGTGCTCTTAAGTGATATTCATGAAGCCTGTTGTTTTACTGATACTTGATGGGGTTGGCCATCGCCGCAGCAGAGTTTTTAATGCTGTGTATAGGGCCAAGACTCCTCATCTGGATTCTTATAACCGGCTTTATCCCCACCACCTTATCAATGCTTCAGGGCCTGCTGTCGGCCTTCCTAAAGGTTATCAGGGCAATTCTGAAGTAGGGCATTTAACTTTAGGGTCTGGCAGAATCCTTCTCCAGAGCTTGGATCGCATCAATGCTTCGATCAAGGATAATTCTATTTTCTCCAATCCTGCTTTCATCGAGGCTTGCAGCAACTGCAGCAAGAACAATTCAGCTATGCACTTGATCGGCCTTGTGCAGGATCAGGGTGTGCATGCTCACCAGGATCATCTGTACGCTTTGCTCAAGCTCTGTGCTGATCAGGGCTTGAAGAAGGTTTATGTTCATTTCATCACTGACGGCAGAGATTCTCCTGTCAAGGCTTCTGTGAATTATTTCAAGAAATTAAGGTCTAAGATGAAGAAGCTCAAGATAGGGGAAGTTAAGACTATCATCGGAAGATATTATGCTATGGATCGTGATAATCGTTGGGATCGTACTGAGCTTGCTTTCAGGGCTCTTGATGAAGGAAAAGGCCAGAAGTTTGATTCCCCTCTTGATGCTCTTAAGTATGCTCATTCTCATTCCGAGACTGATGAGTTCATAAAGCCTAAGATAATAGGGGAGTTCCATGGCATAAAGGCCCATGACAGCGTCATATTCTTCAATTATAGGTTTGACAGGGCCAGGCAGCTTACTGAAGCTTTTGTCAACACCCCTTTCAGGAATTTCAAGCGCAGAAAAAAAGACATCTTATTTGTCTGCATGACTGAATATTACAAGGCTGTTCCTGCTCTTGTGGCTTTCAAGCCTCATGAGCCAAAAGATATACTTGGAAAAGTTCTTTCAGACCATTCTCTGCTTCAGTTGAGGATAGCTGAAACCGAGAAGTATGCTCATGTTACTTATTTTTTCAATGGAGAGAAGGAAGCTGCTTTTCCTGGTGAGAAGCGTATCCTGATGCCCTCTCCTAAGGTTGCTACTTATGATCTGCAGCCGGAGATGTCTGCTTACAAGATAACTGATGCTCTTTTGAATGAGTTGGATCAAGACAAGCATGATGTTGTCATCTGCAACTTTGCGAATGGAGACATGGTCGGCCATACTGGGGTTTTCAAGGCAGCTGTACATGCTATGGAGGTTGTTGATGGGTGTGTGGGCAAGGTAGTCAACAAAGTTCTTGAAAAGAACGGTGTTGTGCTGATAACTGCTGATCACGGCAATTGCGAGGAGATGGTTGGAAAGCGCCAGACTACCCATACTACTAATCCTGTCAATTTTGTTGTCATCTCGAGAGATCCAAAATTTGAGCACATCAAAGTAAAGGATGGCGGCTTATCCGATGTAGCCCCCACTATATTAGAAATACTAAACCTTACAAAGCCTTCTGAGATGACTGGCGAATCTTTGATCGTCTGGAAGAAATAGCTTATTCATTCCCTTTTCTTACTTCTCTCTGCCACATCACGCTTACTTTTGTGAGTGCTTTGCAGAACCTGTCAGATATCATGTAGATTTTCTTGTACATGTCGTAATCGATTAGCCCCATTGCTCTCATAGGGGTTAGTATTCTGTCGTAGAATTGTCTTTTGTTGTAGCTTAGCTTCACTTTTTTGCCTTTGTAGGCTGGCTCGTCTAGGTTCTCAACTACCAGTTGTCCTTCATGCAGCTGTGTTGCAAAATAGCTCATCTCAGTTTTATTCATTATCCCATTGTTCTCTTTGATGGCTCTTATCAGTACTTTGCCCACTATTCTCTGTTGTTCTGTTGCGAAGATTATCTCGTATATATCTTCAGGTAGGTGATACTGATCAAATAATATTACCATTGTCTTTAACCCAATAGGCTCAAGCCAGGACAGGTATATAAATGTTACTAATTCCTATACTGAGCCACTATTTTTGGAGAATAGAGTGACTTATTTCCCTACTGCCATATTATGGGCTTTTATGTAGTTTTCTCCCAGAAATTTCCAGTCTGCAAAGTTTGCCAAGCTTCTTGCCTTTATCTTGTTCTCTATCCTTTCTTGCTTTGTCATGTGGGTAAAGTCCAGGAACACTTTTGTCAGCTCCTTTACCGTATCCTGATACTGGACATCCTTTCTTGGTATTACATATACCCCTGGGTTTTGGTCTGCTGACTTTTCTTTTACATATCTTCCGAATCCTGATAAGTCGGTTGTCACTGACGGAACTCCTAATGCTCCTGATTCTAATGGGGTGTAGCCCCATGGCTCATAGTATGATGGAAATACTCCCAGATGTCCTGCTTGTATGCTTTCATAATAGTTTGTATCAAGCAAGCCGTCTGCTCCTGTAAGATACACAGGAAACAGTACCATCTTCACCCTGTCTTCCGGCCTGTTAAGCAGTCCTGCCTGCCTTATCTTCTGCAGCATCGCATCATCTTTTTCGTGCTCTAGAACATGCGTGCAGACTGGAGGCATTCCTGTCTTCTTGAACCTCTTTACCATTGTCTTTATTGACAATGCCTGTTCAGGCTGGAACACTACTTCTTCTGTTACTGTCTTTCCTTTTATCTCATTCTGTATTATCCTGTGTATTATCTCTTCTTTCTGGTCTTCTATGCTTTCATGTATGTCTTCATAGTTTGCCTTGTTCATCAATACGTCATTCCTTATGCCTTTTGTGCCTGCAGGAACCCATATGAACGCTATTATCGTCTTGCTTGTCTCTTCTTTCTTCATCTCAGAATTCAGCTGGCTTAGCGCATCTATGTACACATCTATCCCTTTGACGTGCATCTCATATCTTCCTGCCAGGAAGAATATCAATGTATTTGTAACATCAAACTCTTCATAGGGGAAGAAGAAGCTGCTTATGAAATCATAGAACTTGTTTTTGTATAGTCTGTGGTTGATGGACGCTTCTTCGAATGTTGGGAATTTCTCGATATCCAGCCCGTTAGGAAGCAGCACATCAGGCTTCCTTCCCAAAAGATGTTCTGCTTCTATGCCTGTTATCTCTGAGACTGTCGTAAACACGTCGCATTTCTGTGCACATGCCCTCTCAGTGTGAAATTTTGATATTATCCCATATCTTCTTGCCTCTTCCTCAGGGTTGAATTTTCCCAGCATCCCATACAAATCCACTCCTGCTCCTGCTATGCTTCTTCCAAGCATGGTTGCGTGCGTCGTGAATACTGTTTTCACGCTGGAGTTCCTTCTTTTCAGCTCAAGCACTCCTCCGCCGCTCAGCCATTCATGGAACTGCGCCACTATCTTCATCTCTGGATTGCTCCTGCTTATTGCATCAATTATCTTTCCTGCTGCTGTGCTCCATATCATGGATTCATCATAATCAAAATATCCTGTTCCTAAAGAGTCTATGCCGAAGTCTTTCCAGTTTGCTCCTTTTATCTCGTCTCCTTTTTTTGCGAACTTGCTGAAGTCTACTAATATTGTCTGCGGCGTCCCAGGAATAAGCCATTTCCCGAATTTGCAGTGTATCTCTTCTTTCTCTATCTCTTCGCATGCTTTTTTGAGGAATTCAGGCATCTCTTCTTCTTCGAATGCTCCGCTTATGTTCTCTTCTTTATAAGGGCCAATAAGTATGAACTTCTCTTTGTAGTAGTCCAGCATTGACTGTGCTTTTGAGCTCACGACTGTGTATATGCCTCCTACTTTGTTGCATACTTCCCAGCTGCATTCAAAGAATAGGTCTGCTTCTGGCTTCATATCTTACTTCTTAGTAGTTTCCTTTATAATGTTTTCATACTACTTCAGGGTGTAGAAAGTCATTTACAGCCTTAAGCGCTTCAATCCTTGTTAGGCTCAGAACAGTCCGCCTGCCTGAACTAATCCGACTCCAAGTGCTGTAAGCAGTAATCCGAGTATTCTTGATAATGCATCTGCTCCATGTCTTCCTATCACTAAGAACAGCTTGTCTGAATACCTTAATGCAAAATAAGATAGGACTAGGTTTGGGATAGCTGCCAGTAACGTTGTCATCCATCCGTATTGTGCTGCCAGTATTATTGTTATCGTGATGACTGCAGGGCCTGTGATCAGTGGAATTCCTATCGGCACTACTGCTACATCATATGTTTTTGCCCTTTTCTCTGCTATCCTCAATCCAAGTGCAAGCTTCAGTCCGAATATGAACAGTATTATCCCTCCTGCTATCTGGAAATTATTTAGTGTTATGTTGAACACAGATAATACTTTCTCTCCGAAGAAAAGGAATAAGATAAGCACTATTGATGCAACAGTTATAGATTTGAATGCGCTGTTGGTCCTTTCTTTCTTCTTCAGTTTCTCCATCAGTATTACAAATACTGGTATGTTTCCTAACGGGTCCATTATTATGAAATATAGGAACAGTGCTGAGATATAGCTCGTTAAGTCCATATTATATCTCTCACATGTTGAATTATTTAAATTTAGTGGAATAACTATTTATACTTCATCATATTGAGGCATTATGAGGTGGTCTATATGCCAGGTCTAAGAGTAGTCATGATCATTGCTCCGGAAGGATTCAGGGATGAGGAGCTTTTTCACACAAAAGAAGAGCTGGAATCAGCAGGCATCAACGTATCAGTCGCTTCAAGGGGTACAAGGCTTGCGAAAGGAAAGCTCGGAGCAGAAGCAAATGTTGACATAGAGATCCGCCAGATAATACCTGATAATTTCAATGCTATCATCTTTGTAGGGGGCCCTGGCGCAGCACAGTTCTTTGATGATCCTGAGCTTCATAAGCTTGCAAGGGACTTCTTCGATAAGGGAAAGATCACTGCTGCGATCTGCATCGCTCCCACTATTCTTGCGAATGCAGGCCTGTTAAAAGATAAGAAAGCAACAGCTTATCCTAGCGAGGAAGATCGCTTAAAATCTAAGGGTGCCGAATTCACTTCTCAGCCTGTAACTAAAGACGGAATCATAATAACTGCTAATGGTCCAAGTGCTGCAAGAGAATTCGGAAAAGCTATAGCGAAGGCTGTTCGGTGTTGAGATGTTTCCATATCTTAGCCAGAAAATCATTTGCTGACTTGTTCTTTTCGTATCCTGGCAGTTCTTCAACTCCCAGCCTTGCGATAGAAGGCTCTACCGCTCTGCTAGTAGCTGCTGCTACTATTGATTCTCTTGAGAATACAGGATTTCTTAAGGATTCTATAGCGTACTCGACTGAATGTATTGCATAATACCTCTTCATCCGTCGATCGTTCTCTTCTTCAAACCCGTCTGGCAGTCCGCAGGATTCGTCGCAGCTTTCCAATATACTATCTCCCATAATCCTTAGTTCTGCTGTTATGCTTGCAGTATATCCTTGCGGATTTCCTGTATCATAGCTTGTTAGGATTGTCTGTGCATCTACCAATGCAAAATATTCGCTTATAGTTGAACTTCCTTCAAGCGCAGTTTCTAATACTCCTAATGCAGCTTTGACTGCTAATCTTGTCTGTTGTGCTGGTAGCATATCTTCTAATTTTGTTGCCCCTTCCTCATATTGAAGCCTTGATCCTACTAGTCTTGGCGCTTTCATTTTCACTTGTTTCTCTCTTTTTCTTTTTAAAATGTTCTCAAGATTCTCCACTCTATGATAACAAATAAGATCAAAACTATAGTATTAACATATAACTATAATAAACAATATAATCATAAAATACACATCATCTTAGCCATAACTTACCATTATAAAGGTTAAATTTATATACTCCTGGCGGCTGGAATCATCCAGATGGCTAAAAAGAGGACATTTGACGTACTCCGAGATAGGATTCTAAAGTCTTTCAAGAGTAAAGCAAAGACTGTCAATCAGCTTGCTAAAGATTCTGGCATCAACTGGAAGACCGTTGATAATCATCTCATATTCCTGGTTGGGAAAGGCATGGTCAGTATTGTCTTTGAAAGCCCTTATGTTAAGATCTATGAATTAAGTGACAGAGGAAAAGAATATTTGGAAAAGTTAAGATGAAAGTTTTGATGTTTGGATGGGAGTTCCCTCCTTTCAATACAGGGGGGTTAGGCACAGCATGCCATGGTTTGACTAGATCGCTCTCACAGAAAGCAGATATAACCTTTGTCATGCCTCGCCTTCCTGATATCAATCAAAAATCCCATGTAAAGCTCATAGGTGCAAACGACTTGAAAAAGCATAAGATCCATTTTGAGGAAGTTGATACTTTGCTGAAAGGATACCTTACTTCTGAGGAATATCATGATATCTATCAGGATGTCCTGTCTCAGGGTTCAGGAAAAGCAAGCCTTTATGGAAGGAATTTGTTCTTAGAAGTAGAGCGCCTTGCGAAAAATGCTGCTTTGATAGCTAAGAACTCCAAATTTGACATCATCCATGCTCATGACTGGATGA
>CAZGIN010000035.1:0-9557 GCA_964526585.1 uncultured Methanosarcinales archaeon | reverse complement strand
ACGTCTTGAGGCTCGAAGGGGTAGAAAAAGTAAAGGATGCAGAGATAATCAAGGAATTTGAGGACAAGCTGATAAGCACAGGAAAGATCCCAGCAAGATTCTTGAGATCCCTGAACGACATAATGAAAGCAAAGAAAGACTACGATGCAAAGAAGCTTACAAAACAGGAAGTGGAGAAGACAAAACAGGAAGCAGGCGGAATAATAAAGCATGTAGTAGAGTTCATGCAGAGAAATCGTGGAAGAGAGCTTGAAAGGGCAAAGATAAGAGTAAAACACGGAAACACATTCGGAGAAGTGCTGCTGCTACAAGATACAGCATTCATCATCCATGATCTTGATAATGAAGCAAGAGAGCTCTCAAAAGCAAAGATCAACCCAGACGGAAGCTTAGGAACAACATCCAAAGCAACGATGGAGGAATTCGAGCAGCATCTTGCGAAAGTAGAGATACCCCCGAAAGTCTTCATCAAGGAGAAGATCTTTGAAGACCTCAAAAAGCTCTTCGGAAAAGACGTAGAGATCCTAGTCAACTACTAGGAACTTCTAATTTTTTTATTCTTATCCTAAAATTATCCCTATCATAATAATACCTTAGGCTGTGTAGAAAGTCTCATATTACAGCCAGCTCGCATTAGAATACTCTTTATAAAACTGCCCACCCAATAAATATTGTATTTCTTGGTGCACAGAAAGCAAGCTTTCTGTTGTTTGCCCGACGGGTACCCTTGGCAGATTAAAATACCAAAACTAAATAATGCTCGCACTTAAGGCTGTAAATCGACTTTTTCTACACAGCCAATACCTTACAAAACCTTAAATACTACTAAAATCTCTCAGCAGTTATGAAAACAGGATATGCTGTGGGAGATGTCATGACAAGAAAGCCTGTCATGGTAAGCGGAAATTCCAGCCTGCGCGAATGCGCAAAGACAATGGAAGAGTATGATGTGTCAACCCTCTTGATCGGCTCAGGAAACAAAGTTGACGGGATCGTAACAGAAGAAGACATGGTAAGGAAAGTTCTTGCAACAGAAAGAAGCTGCATGGATACAAAGATCAAAGACATAATGGAGACAAACCTGATAACAATCACACCTGACAAAGACATATTTGAAGCGCTGATGAAGATGCGCGAAAATGACATAAGGCATCTTCCTGTCATGCACGGTGAGGAGATCATAGGATTAGTTACGATGAAGGACATACTTAAAGTAGAGCCGGCATTATTTGATGTGCTGCTGGAGAAGATCCATCTGCGCGAGGAAGAGAACAAGCCTATAGCTGATATCTTCAAAGAGGGAGAACTTAAGCCATGAGGATACATGCTGTAGCCAAAGGAAGAGTACAAGGCGTGTTCTTCAGAGACGGTGTAAAAAAACTTGCTGATTCTATCGATATAAAGGGCTGGATAAGAAACAATCCTGACGGAACAGTTGAATGTGTATGCGAAGGAGAGGATGAAGCTATCAGAGAGATGGAAGAATTTCTGCATAAAGGCCCTCCAGGAGCAGATATAGATGAATGCATCATTGAGGAAGATCATTCTAAGGAGAAATTTGATAGATTTGAGATAAAAAACTAGGGGTGGAAAAATGAAAAGAATCATAGCAGTTCTGGCAGTTCTTTTGATATTTGTGATGGGATGCCAGCCAGTAGAGATAAAACCAGACATAGCTGACGGAAACGTCAACATAGAGACAGATGAAGGGAATGTAGATATAGATGTAGATTCAAACCAAAATACTGTAACAACAACAGTGAACACTGAAGAAGGAGAGCAGACAACAACAATAACAGGGACAGCAGGAAGCGATGACTGGTGCCCTGAAGGCGGAAACTGGAACATGGAAAGCACAGGCGCAGCAGGAGACATGAACGCTGAATGGAAGATAGACAAGATCATGACTTCAGGGGAATATGAAGGATTATGCCATGTAGTATATACAGCGAATACACCGCAGGGTGCGATAACAACAAACTACTATTTTGCAGAAGGTGGAGAAACAGGATATTTTGAGATGAACGTGAACGGCCAGACGATAAAACAGTCCTGGAGCGCTGATTAAACATTCAACTGCTGAAAGGCAGTTTTTCAAATTCTTTTTTTGGTACAAATTATAGAAATAGAAAAATAGTGTGGGGGATGTGTGATTCTCACGTTAGGGCTCTGCCCTCACTCCATATCGAAACAAGTTTCTAAGGGTCCAAAGATGTAACTTTGGACAACCCGCAGACTAGTACGACATCAACTTCGTTGAGTCGTACGGACTGTATGAGATGATAATAGTGTGGGGGATGGGATTCGAACCCACGAATCCACTAAGGAACAGGATATCTTACTCCCCTGCCGAAACAAGGGTGTTCTGTTGTGGACTTAAGTCCTGCGCATTCAGTCTCGAAGCTCTGTTTCTCGAAGATTCGAAACCAGTTTCGAATTGACCAGGCTTTGCTACCCCCACATGAATAGCAACAGCTATCATTAGGTCATCGATGTTTGTTTATAAATATTGTTTTTTGAGAAAGAAAAGAGGAAGAATATGATCAGTCCTGGTAGACAGGTTCAGGCATTTCCATAGAATACATAAGCTTGACGACTTCAATCCTAGCTAAGGTATCTTTTGTCGGATCATCTTTTATAAATAGTTGAGGAAATGCAAGATAACACATTGCGGTATATCCTTCTAAAGCACTTTGTACTTCAGGATCATCAGAACCTTGGAGCTGCCAAAACTTAGCAAGATATCCTTTATCATTCAAAGGCGCTTTTCCCAATATCTCAATTAAACTTTTTTTAGCATCATTTGCCATATCATCCCACCCAGTCGGATATTTTTTTGGGAGTTATAAAAATCTTCCGGTCGAAAAGCATTTGAACTAAACTTTTAAATATCCCCTGATAACACGATTAAGCATAAGCCCCCTTGGCTTAGCGGTATAGCGTTACATTGGTACGGCAAACAGAGTTTGCGGATCGAAAACAAACATGTTTGTTTACAATAATGTAGAGGTCCCGAGTTCAATTCTCGGAGGGGGCTTATTTAATATCACTATCACGGGCCCATGGTCTAGTGGCTCAAACTTTTGCAAAAAGTTTGATTAAAAGCCGGGCGACTCCTGTTTGCTGCGCAACGGAGTCCCCCTGATCAGAAATTGCAAGGGTTTCCACAAATGACATCACCTTGACTCGGTGAGGATCCCCGGTTCGAATCCGGGTGGGCCCATATTTCTATTTAATTCGTACAACTGAGCAGCGCGAATGTTGCACTTTGTTGCTTTTCCCCAGGGTTTTTGCTCTGGCAAAAAGGCTGGTGAAAATCCGGGTGGGCCCATCTTCTTATTATCTTTTATTATCTTTTAACTTAATTTGCACAATAAGCCTTATATACATGTGATACTGATTATTTTTCGATGAAGAAGAAAGCACAGGCAGCGATGGAGTTCATCATGTCATACGGCTGGGCAATATTGGTTGTTGCAGCAGCGTTCGCAGCGCTGAGCTATTTTGGAGTTTGGAACCAATCAAAATTTGTGCCAGAGATATGCGAGCTGAAAAGAGGTTTTGGATGTGAAGACCTAAGCAGCACAGCATTGGGAGTAAGCTTATATGTGAGGAACGGGGCTGGTTTTGATGCTCATAATGTAACTTTAAGAGCAGTAAGAGGATGCAATGATACAGCAGCAGGTCCTCAGATACTTGTGGATAACCAGGCTGCGAAATATACCTTAAACTGTGAAGTAAAGGACATGAAGATTGATGTGGAGCTGATCCTTGAGTATACAAGAGACGATTCTTCTTTGCTGCATACAAGCACGGGATCGTTGATAACAAAAGTGCCTAATCCTCTAGTGATGGAATCTCCAGAAAATGAGACACAAGTGACATTGGCGCATGTCTACAGGGAACCAGCATACACATTCTTGGCAGATGAGACTACAGCATTGACACAACTTGATGCGAAAGAAACAAAGATATCCCAGAACAATGAGATAATACATGCCCAATTTGACCATGCTTTAAGTGACGGGGATGTGATAAAGATATTTGTAACACCCTGCCAACAAGATGGGATAATACAGATACAGGAAGAAGGCCTGGGAGCTGTAGTCGCAAGCGCCAGCTGCAACGCAAGAGAAAACCAGTGGCTGACATTTGTGTTGTCAGGAGTTACGTCTGCGAGCACAACATGGGACATAAATCCAGTAGGCGCAAATGTGGACTTCAACTATATCTCCTATGTGAACAGCTGATACTCAGACCGGAGAGTTATATTTAAATAATAGAAAGCATAGGAGTTCATGACAGGTGGGAAAAACTGATGCAAAACAACACGATCCATACAAATTACTTCTATTTTGCTATGTTGATAATACTTGCGATAGCATCATATCTGATGATAAAGCCTTTTCTTACGCCTATCCTAGGAAGTGTGATAGCAGCCTATCTGTTCTATCCGCTATACTGCAACCTTAAAAAGAAGATAAAGAATGAAAACCTTGCAGCGATAATAGTAGCGCTCTTGATGATAATAGTATTCACCCTTCCCTTATTCCTGTTTGTCAACTCGGTAGTGTCAGAAGCAGGAACATTATACCTGCAGACTAAAAAGCTGGTGGTATCAGGAAACCTGGAACAGTGCGGCCAGCAGCTATGCCTGCCTGAATTTCTGCAGCAGTTCATAACTAATCCTCAAGTTAAACAAGCGCTTGAGCAGACAACTTCAAACCTTGCGAGCTTGATCATAAAGGGAGCATCATCATTCTTAATATCGATACCTCTCCTCTTCATAAACATATTTGTAGCGCTTATACTCACAATATATATCTTCAAAGACGGGTGCAGAGTCATAGAATGGGTGAAAAGGATAACTCCCTTCAAGAAAAACTTCAAGGAAAAGATATTCAAGCAGATAAGGGACATAACAAGCGCAGTGATACATGGCCAGTTCCTGATAGCTATAGTGATAGGCCTCTTAGGGGGGATCATCTTCTTTGCGTTAGGCCTCAATGCTCCAGTGCTATGGGGCATGGTAATGGCTATCCTAAGCTTCCTTCCTGTGATCGGGGCTCCTATAGTATGGCTGCCGACATCACTTATACTGATAATATCCGGATTCATATCAAAGAATCTTCTTCTGATATGGAAAGGGATAGCACTGCTGCTTTACGGCGCAGTCTTGATGAGCGGAATGATAGAGAACTATCTCAAGCCAAGAATAGTCGGAGAGAAAGCAAAAGTGCATCCTGTGATAATCCTGGTAGGAGTAGTAGGAGGCATAAGCCTTTTTGGAGTGATCGGTTTAGTAGTAGGCCCTATAATCCTGGCATTATTGGTTACGTTCCTTAATGTGTATGGAAGGTCAGACAAATGAAACTCAAAGTAAAGCTGATGCATATCTCCACAGGAGGTATACAGGTAGGTATGCTTAACCACAAAGATGCATTTCAGTTTGACCTCAATGCGTTGGACAGGCTTAAAGTGCAAAGAGGGAGCAGGCAGACTACTGTTGTATTAGACATATCAGAATTTGAAGAGATGATCCCTCCAGGACATATAGGCATATATCATGAAGTTGAAGATGTACTTGGGGTGAAGGATGACGATATCGTTGACGTAAGCCTTTCAGTGAAGCCCCATTCAGTGCAGTACATAAAGAAAAAGCTTGACGGCAAGACGCTCAATGAAGCAGAGATAAACGAGCTTCTTCATGACATAACAAGAGGAAGGATAAGCGAGGTAGAGCTAACATATTATGTGGCTGCAAACTATACCAGAGGCATGAAGCAAAAAGAGATCGTGGCCCTTACAAAAGCTATGATAAGCACAGGAGAAGTCATAAAAGTAAAGGAGAAGCCAGTCATAGACAAGCATTGTATAGGCGGGGTTGCAAACAACAGGACAACACCTATAATCGTTCCCATACTTCTCGCATGCGGACTCAAAGTTCCAAAGACAAGCTCAAGGAGCATAACAAGCCCTGCAGGAACCGCAGATGCAATGGAAGTATTATGCAACGTAACTTTAGGGATGAAAGAAGTACAGAAGATACTGAAAAAACATAACGGCTTCATAATATGGGGCGGGTCAGTCAATTTAGCTCCTGCAGATGACACCATAATAAACGTAGAGCATCCTCTTTCAATAGACGCTAAAGGACAGCTTCTTGCAAGCATAATGGCAAAGAAGGGAAGCGTCAGCGCAACACACGTTCTTGTAGACATACCTATAGGGAAATATGCAAAGGTGAAGAAAAGAAAAAGGGCAGAAAGCCTCAAAAGAGACTTTGAAAACATAGGGAAGAAGATAGGGATAAAAACAAAAGTGATAATCACTGAAGGCAACACTCCAATAGGAAATGGCATAGGGCCTGCTCTTGAAGCAAAAGACTTCTTGTACATATTGAGGAATGATGAGCGTGCTCCTGAGGACTTAAAAAAGAAAAGCCTGAAGATGGCATCTATCATGCTGGAGATGGCAGGGCACGTAAAGAAAGGGCATGGCTATAAGATGGCAAAAGAGATGCTTGAATCAGGAGTTGCATACAAGAAATTTGTAGAAATCGTGAAAGCGCAGGGAAAGAATCCTGACGGAAAGATAATAACCGATCCGGATGAGATAAAGCTGGGAAAATACCAGCATTATGTAAGGAGTCCGAAAAGAGGGAAAGTAACCCAGGTAAGGAATAACAGGATAGCGCATCTTGCGAGAGCAGCAGGATGTCCGGTAGATAAATATGCAGGGATATATCTTCATGCCAAACCTGGTGACAGGGTTGAAAAGGGCTCAAAACTGATGACGCTATACGCACAGAACAAGATCAAGTATGATTATGCAAGGAATGAGCTAAAAAAAGACTCGGGTATAGATATAAGATAAGGAACTTAAAACTCTCTCAAGAAGCAGGGGATACATTTATAAACCCCTCCAAATTCTCAGACCATACCTATGAGTTATGACGGTCTCTGAAAAGGCCTGAACGAGGTTGAATTTCTTTCAATCTCATAAAATCTCATAAGAGAGGGATAAAAATGGCAGAAGAAATACCACAAGAAATCGTAAATAAAGCATTAGAAGCTATAGAGATAGCTAGGACAAGCGGAAAGCTAAAGAAAGGGGCGAATGAGGCAACAAAAGCTATTGAAAAAGGAAACGCTAAGCTTGTATTATACGCAAAAGACGTAACTCCTCCTGAGATAGTGATGCATCTTCCATTGTTGTGCAAAGAGAAAGGCATACCTTGTGTAGGTGTGGCAACAAAAGATGACTTAGGTGCAGCAGCAGGACTTACAGTAGGAACAAGCAGCGTAGCTATAACAAAAGAAGGAGACTCAAAAAACCTGATAGAAGAGATCAGAAAATCACTTGGATTATAAGGCGATAAACAATGGCAAGACCACCAAAAGGAGCAGATAAGGACGCTGCATCCTCCAAGGGAGGAGTGGAGTTCACAAGAGCAGTCCCTGCAAAGGTAGAAGAGCTGATCGGAAGGACAGGAACAAGAGGAGAAGCTATGCAGGTTAGGTGCAGAGTACTCGAAGGAAGGGATGCTAACAAGATCATAAGGAGAAATGTCAAGGGCCCTGTAAGGACAGGAGATGTACTTATGCTAAGAGAGACAGAGATCGAAGCCCGTCCAATGAACAAAGCCGGAAGAGCAGGAAACCTAGGGTGAATAAAATGGTGAAATGCAGCTTTTGCGGAAAAGAAATCGAGAGAGGGACAGGAAAAACCCTGATCAAGACAGATGGAAAGATACTCCACTTCTGCAAAATGAAGTGTGAGAAGAACATGCTGAAGCTCAAGAGAAAAGCAAGAGACTTCAAATGGACAGAGCATTACAAGAACAAGAAGCAAGCATGAAAATAATTTAAAAGGTGTCGGAAATGATTCAAAAAAGCCTAGTATTAATCAAACCTGACGGAGTTGCAAGAGGCCTGGTAGGAGAGATCCTTGCAAGATTTGAGAAGACAGGATTGAAGATAGCTGCAATGAAGATGGTATGGGTAGACAGAGATTTTGCAAAAAAACATTATGCAGCTCATGTAGACAAGCCGTTCTACAAAGGGCTTGAGGACTTCATAGTCATGGGGCCTGTAGTTGCAATAGTTTTTGAAGGGATAGATGCCATCGACAACATCAGGAAGATAGTCGGCGCAACAGAGCCAAAATCAGCACTCCCTGGAACGATAAGAGGGGATTATGCCCATGTAAGCTATGGCTATGCTGATGCAAAAAAGATCGGCATCAAGAATCTTATACATGCATCAGACACTCCAGAGAACGCAAAAAAAGAGATTGAACTATGGTTCGGAGAAGATGAGATACTCTCATACAAGATAGTTCATGACGTACACATAATCGAGTAGGTGAAAAAATGGCAACTGAAAAGATGGTTGATAGGGTCGTAAGGATCTCAAGAAACCCAGAAAAGATCAGAAATATCGCTATATGCGCACACATAGACCATGGAAAGACAACATTCTCAGACAACCTACTATGGGGAGCAGGAATGATGGCAGAGCACCTAGCCGGAAAGGCATGCGTGCTGGACTTCCATGAAGATGAATCCTCAAGAGGGATCACGATAGACAGCGCAGCAGTAAGCATGGTGCACAAATTCCAGGATGATGAATACTTGATCAATCTTATTGATACACCAGGACACGTAGACTTTGGAGGAGACGTCACAAGAGCGATGAGAGCTGTAGACGGAGCGATAGTACTATGCTGCGCATCAGAAGGAATAATGCCGCAGACAGAGACAGTCCTTCGTCAGGCACTGAAAGAAAGAGTAAAACCAGTACTGTTCATAAATAAAGTTGACAGGCTGATCAAAGAGCTTCAGCTTACTCCAGAACAGATGCAGGAGAGGTTCATAAGGATAATAAAGGATGTAAACAAACTGATAAAGCAGATCTCACCAGATTATGGTGAGAAATGGCAGGTTAACGTGCAGGATGGAAGCGTAGCATTCGGAAGCGCATTCCATAAATGGGCGCTGAGCATACCTTACATGCAGAAGAAAGGAATAACCTTCAAGGAAGTAATCGATGCATATTCAACACAAGACCAGGAAAAGATAGATGCACTGGCAAGGAAAGCTCCTGTGCATGAAGTAATATTAAATATGGTAGTAAGGCACCATCCAAACCCGACAGACGCACAGGAATACAGGATCCCCAAGCTATGGAAAGGAGAGCTGGAATCGACAGACGGAAAATCATTGTTGAAATGCGATCCTAACGGGCCTTTGTTCTTCTGCGTCATAAAGATAACAGTAGATCCTCAGGCAGGAGAGATAACATACGGAAGGATCTTCTCAGGAACCATGAAAAAAGGAACTCCAGTAGTATTGAACAGAGCAAAACAAAACCAAAAAGTACAGCAAGTGTTCATAGCGAACGGAGCAAAGAGAGAGATAGTAGACAATATTCCTGCAGGAAACATCGTAGCTATCGCAGGAGTGAAGACATTTGCAGGAGAGACGATAACAGAAGAGCCAGCAGAGCCGTTCGAAGAGATAACACATATCTTTGAGCCGGTCATAAGCAAGGCGA
>CAZGIN010000034.1:0-9698 GCA_964526585.1 uncultured Methanosarcinales archaeon | reverse complement strand
ATGCATGACAGATGTTGGAGTCTATTATGTAGACCCTTCTGCTGATCAGCCATTGCATGAATTGCTTCTCAGCCCTAGCGATGCCGAAAAAGCATCAGAAGGTTACCCCTTTCTCCCTGCCCATAAGGATCCTGGTTGGTGGGGCTGCTTCCTTGATGATACGATTCAAAAGTTTCTTGATTCTCGAGATTTTACAGATATTGCTTCAAGAGAACCAAGGCCTATGGTTTTTGGGGTATGCCCCTGGGAAGCCCTTAGAGATGGAGAATACAACTTTCTATACAACCACTTATTGAAAGGAATTAATAGAGATTCAAGATCTGAAATCTCTGATATAAGATATGGTATAGACATTCAAGATCATGGAGCTTGCGCAGTCATAACCGAGCCTACATTCATAGTGTACTCAGGAAACATGATAGGATCAATTTCTCGTCCTAAGACAAAAGATTGATGGGCTATTCCCTAAATCTTTTAAGAAACACTCCTAAACCTGCAAACTCGTAACATTACTGATACCGTGTTCGTCCATGCTTACGCCGTATATTCTTGATGCTTCTGATATGACTGCATCGTTATGGCTTATCACTATATACTGGGCTCTGTCGCAGTAGCTTTTGACCAACTTCGCCAGCTTCTCAGAATTATGTTTATCGAGTGCAGCATCTACTTCATCTAGGATGTAGAAGCTTGCCGGCTGGTGTTCCTGCACTGAGAATAGGAATGCAAGAGCTGTCATGGTCTTCTCCCCTCCTGATAGGCTGCGGATGTCCATGAACTTGTTCCCTCTTAAGCGTACTTTCATCAATAGCCCGCCTTCAAAAGGATTCTCGGGATTTTCAAGCTCCAGGAAAGCGCTTCCCTTAGTGCTTAAGTTCAGGAATATCTTCTGGAAGTTTTGGTTTATTGCATCAAATGTCTTCATGAACAGGTCTTTCTTCTTTCCTTCTATCTCGTTCATGAGCATGAGCACATCTTCTTTCTCGCTTACTAGCTTTGTCTTCTTCTCCAATAAGCTCTCATACTCTCTCTGTACTTGGTCGTATATCTCAAGCGCTCTCATGTTGACATTTCCCATGTCGTCTTTCATCTTTTCGCACTGGCTTATCTCATATCTTAATTGTTGTTCTGTCTTGCTCTTGAACAGCTGCACTCCTTCGTATCTTGACATCTCTTCTTGTAATCCTGAAAGCTCTGCTCTTATCTTTGCTGTCTCCAGATTAAATGTATTCAACTTATACTCTTCGCTCCTGTTGCGTTCCTGCATGTTGCTTATCGTGCCTTCTGCTTTTATCATGTCCTCATTGAGCTTAGATCTTTTCTCGAACAGCCCCCTAAACTGGGCCGAAAATGCTTTTTGCACTTCTTCTTTCTCTTTCAGGTCCAAGGACTGGGTTTTTATCTTTTCCTTAAGGTCTGTTATCTCTTGCTTGAATGCCTCTTCTTCTTTTGCTATGTCGTTTAATATCTTTGATGTGTTGTCTTTGTCTCTTGAGAATATGTTCTTTATCTGGGACTCAAATCCTGTTATCTTTGTCTGCATCTCCATCGCTTTTTCTGTCAGCTCCTGCCTTTTCTGCTCAAACGCATTGAGTTCTGCCAGCAGTCTAGGGTTTCGCAGCTGGGTTATCCTCTCTCTTAGCTGCTGTTTTCTTATCTTGAGTTTTGCGAATTCCCTGTTTATTTCCGATATGCTCTCTATTGCCTTGTCAAGCCGGGTATCAACTTGTGCCAGCTCCTTCCCTAGCCCTTCTTTTGTCTGCATCGTCGCTTCCGTGTCGTCGCTGCTGAGATGGAGCTTCTTCTCCATCATTATTATGTCTCCTTCAAGGTTTGCCTTCTCGTTTCGCAGTTTCTGTATTCCATCCTCATTCTGCTCCTTCTGATTCTCATAAAGGTTAAGCGCGCTCCTTAGCGACCCTATTTCGTTTTCAAGCTTGTCTATGCTTTTTGTGTTGTCTGCATTCCTGAAGCTTGCTGCTTTTGCTTTCTGCTTGTAGCCTCCGTGCATTGCTCCTGAATGCTCTGTCAGGTCTCCTGTTAATGTTGCCATCCTTGCTTTTCCTATGCCTATGCTTCTTGCTGTGTCTATGTCATCCACGATAAGGGTGTTTCCAAAAACAAATGAGAATGCCTTTTTGAACTTAGTATCGAAATCTATAAGGTCTATGGCGTATCCCTGTACTCCTTTGCTTTTCCTCAATCTCTCGGCATCAGCATCTTTAGGAAATTCTTTTATCTTGTTAAGAGGCAAAAATGTTGCTGTCCCGAATTTGTTTGTCTTGAGGTATTTGATGCATTTTGCTGCTGTCGCATCATCTTCTACTACTATGCTGTTTATCTTCTGTCCTGCTGCTACTTCTAATGCTTGTGAATATCTTGAGTTGACTTTTCCTAGGTCAGCTATGGTTCCGTACACTCCTCCCAATCTCGATTTGTTCTCTATTATCTTCTTGACTGCCATGTTGGAGAACATCCTTTCTTTTACGTTGACTTCTTCCACCCTTAATTTAGCAAGTTCTTCTTCTGTCCTGAATAGGTTTGTCCTGGTTGTTCCTATCTTTGAGCTTATCTGGGTGTTGTCATCGATAAGCCCATCAAGCTCCTTCCCGAGCTTTCCGAGCTGCGCCTTCCTGGATTTCAGGTTCTGCATCTCTGTCTTGTGTTCTTTCTCCACTTCCTTGACCTTTGCTAGTTTCTGGTCTAGGCCTTGTATCTGGAACTCTAGCCTGTCTTTCTGACGCAATAGTTCCTGTTGCTCTTCTCGTAATTTTTGGATCTCTTTTTCTTTTTCTTCTGCTTCTTTGTCTATGGATTCCATCTCTTTGTCTATCTCTTCTGTGTCTTCCATCTTGTGCTTTTTCTTGAATGCTGCTATCTTCTCTTCTACACTCTCCTTCATCTTAAGAGTATCCAGCCTAGAATTCTCAAGATCCTGCATCTTTTTTGAGTATCCGTCTATGTTCTCTCCCAGGTCAAGAAGGTTTTTCTGGAGCTGGTCTTTTCTTTGGTTTATCCTCTGCAGCTCCTGCTGAATTGATCCTATCCTTGCGTTGTTTGTGTTGGTATCGACCCTTAATTTCTCTACTTCCTTGTTTAGCTTGACTTGTTCTTTCTCTCCTTTCTGTTCTATCTCGCTTGATATCGATTTTATCCCGTCTTTCCATTCTTTTATCTGGTCTCTGAGCTCTTCTATGCATTTGTTGTGCTTGTCTACCTGCGCTTTATGTTTCTCGATCTGGGCTGAAAGCTCTGCTTCCTTGCTTTGCTTGCGCTCCATCTGCATGTTGCAGTATGTAGCTTTGTTTTGTATCAGCTTGTCGTTTAGGTCTTTGTACTTTTGCGCATGATCGCGGTCTTTTTTGAGCTCTTTCAGGTGTGTTTCCCTTTCCTTTAGTATGATCTCTGACTCTCCCAATCTTTGGTCTACTTTCTCAAGCTCTCTTAGCGCTTTGTTTTTCTTCTCTTCATATACTGATATTCCTGATATCTCATCCAGCATCGTTCTTTTGTCGTTTGGTGATGCGTCTATCAGCTTTATGACGTCTCCTTGAAGTATGATGTTATAGCCGTCTGGATTTATGTTTGCTATTCCTAATAGGTCTAGTATCTGCTGTCTCGTAACTGCCTTGTCGTTTATCTTGTATACTCCCTGTCCGCTTGGCTTGATTACCCTTGTTACCTTTACTTCTTTGTCTTCTGTCGGGAATGTCTTTTTTGAGTTGTCGAAGAATATGCTTACCTCTCCGAATGGAGCTGGTTTTTTTGATTTTCCTCCGTTATAGATCAAATTGGCTGATTTTTCTGCCCTCATGCCTTTTGCTCCTGATTTTCCAAGTACAAAGCATAATGAGTCCAGAACATTCGATTTTCCGGATCCGTTCGGCCCTATTACGCAGTTATAGTCATCTCCGAAGAGGAACTCTGTCTTCCTTCCGAAAGACTTGAAGCCGTTCATGATCATCTTGTTTATCTTTGTCATCCAGAATGCACCGTTTGCATTGGAATTCTGAGAAGTATTCCCTATTTAAAGGTTTTGGGCTTTTTAGCCTTTTTTTAGAGGTATTCCTCCTTTATAAGCCCTCATCCTGCTGACTCACACACAAGCTTTATAAAACCCCCTTAACTCTCAATTGATGGAGGCTTTAAAAAATGAGACAAGATCCTGTAAGTAAGTTCATTAAGGTGCGTTGCCCTAAGTGCAAGAACGAGCAGATCATCTTCGGCAAGATTGCTACTGATGTTAAGTGCTTGGTCTGTGACAAGGCTGTGGCTTCTCCTACTGGGGGAAAGTCAAGGATTAAGGCGCGTATCTTAGAGGTTTTAAGCTAAAATGCTAACAATTAAGCAAGGTTTTCCGCAGCCTGAAGAGATCGTTCTTTGTACTGTCAAGAAGGTGCAGCCTCACGCTGTTACTGTTCTTCTTGATGAGTATCAGAAGATGGGGCTTATCCATATCTCTGAGATCTCTCCTGGTAGGATCCGTAATATCCGTGACTTTGTTAAAGAAGACAAGGTTGTTGTGTGCAAGGTATTGCGTGTTGACAGGGAGAAAGGCTATATCGACTTATCTCTTAGGCGTGTAAATGAGCGTCTTAAGAGGAATAAGGTTAATGAGATCAAGCAGGAGCAGATGGCTGAGAAGATCCTTGAGTTTGTTGCAAAGAAACATTCAACTACTCTTGAGAAGCTTTATGCTCAGGTCAAGGATAAGATCTTTGCAAAGTTTGATTCCCTTTACGAGTGCTTTGAGGCTGTTGTTGAGGAGGACTTATCATTGTCAAAGCTTGGCATCGAAGCTAAGATAGCTGCTGAGCTTGAGGAGCACATAAGGCATCGTATCAAGCCTGCTAAGGTTAAGATCGGGGGAGAGCTGAAGATATCCACTTACTCAAGCACTGGTGTTGAGGACATCAAGTCTGCTCTTGACGCTGCTTTGAAGTCAAGCGAGCATTTGCTTATCCGTTATCTTGGTGCTGGCAAGTATGGTGTTGAGGTTGACCATTCCAATTTTAAGGATGCTGAAGTTATCCTGAAGGATGTTGTCGAATCCATCCAGAAGTCTTTCACTAATGATTCAACTGCTTCAGTCTTGTTTGAGAGGAAGGAATTGAAGGCGTAAGATGGCTAAGCATATTTTGAGATGTCTCAAGTGTAATTCTTTTACGATGTCTGAAACATGCAAGTGTGGTGGCAAGGCTGTCCCTGTCAAGCCTCCTAAATACTCTCCTGATGAAAAGTATGTTGATCTCAAACGGGAAATTAAACGTAAGGATTTAGAGCAGAAAGGTATTTTGTAAGCATAGCATCATAAGATCATTTACTTGATCTTCTTATTGATCTCGATATCTGTCTTTATTATCCTCATGTCTGTGTTGATCATGTTCATCTCTTTCTTGTCAAGTATCGATCTTCTTAGTATCTTTCTTGCTTCTTCCAGCTTCTTTGCTGCTTCTCTTGCTTTTGTCCTTGCCAGCAGTTTTGCCTGGTTCAGCTTGAGCTGTATCTGCATCCTCTGCACTGTCTTCAGCGCTTTGTTAGTATCCCCTTTCTCTATCGCTCTCCTTATCTCTCTTTTTAGTTGTGATATCTCTGTTGCGTCAAACTTGCTGGTATATATTTTTGCAGGCATGCTTATCCTTGGTATGTTTGGGGTATAGCCTTTGTATTTTGCATATCTGAATACCATATATACCATTCCTGCTAATGCTGCAGTATCTACTATTATCCCTACGACATTTGCCTTTGATATTATCAGGTCAGCTCCTATCAAAGCTCCCATTATCGCCATAGCCCCTGCTCCTATCACAACTCCTTTTGTTGTGTATGCTTTAGTCAGTCCGAGATATATCATCACGGCGACTATTCCTAATATCGCGATTCCTAATATCGGAACATATCCTGGTCTTTTGAACATCCATAGGCAGTCTGACGGGCATGATATCATATCTTCATTTAGCCCGCATGTGTTGTCTCCGCATGAGCATCCTGCTGTTTCTCTTTCTTCTTTTGATTCTTTTCCTATTACAGAATATTTTATGTCTTCAGAGCATGTTTGTATCTTCAGCTTGTAGTACTTGTTGTTTCCTGCTAATGCTTCTTCTCTCAGCTCTTTGTGCAGCTCTTCTGCTATTATCTTCTCAACTATTATCCTTGCATCATCCTGGTGCAGCAGCTCTGTATGGGTTGCTGGTATGTCCCAATAGTTTTGGCATCTGTCGTTTATTGGTATGCCTCCGATGTTTTGCGCGCTCTCTGTGCTTACCAGGCCGTCATTTTCAGTATAGATCCCAAGCAGTGTGCCGCTTGATATTTCTGCTCCGCCTACTGTGAATAGGTATGGTTCTGTTCCTGCTATCACATAATATTCTATTCCAGGTATCCTTTTTAGCACATTTCCTTCTAGTAGTGATTCTGCTTGGGGTGATGTTGGGCTGAACAGCTTTGTTGAGGTTCGTAAGTTTATCATGTATTCTAATAAATGATCTAATACGCTTTTTGTTGCTAATGGGTTGTGCGGGCTTCCCACTAATATCACTTTTTTTGTCCTCTTCACGAATTCCATATTGTTGTCATATCCGTAGTTCAAAGCTGTCTCTGTTATGACTCCTCCCAGGCTGTGCGCTGCAAAGTATATCACATCGTATTTGTCGAGGTTTGCTTCTATGTTTTCAGCTAATTCTTCTGCTGCTTCTTCTATAGATGAATTTTTTGGGTATGCGTATGTCCATGCCTGCCAGGGCTGTCTTGTTGCTGCTATGTCATTTATTATCTGCTGGAACGTCGCAGGGCTGCTTCCTAGGCCGTGCACCATTATGACTGCTGCCCTGCTTCCTTTCTCAGGAACATATACTTGCTCGAATGTGCTTATCTCGCATTGGTCGCATATCTCTCCTATTGTTGCAAGGATAATTTCCCCTTCTATGCCTCTTATCTTTGCTTTGATCGTCTTGGATTTCTCATCTATAGTGCTTTCAAGAGGCATCCACCCGTTCTGATAATAATATATCCTGATGCTGTTCTTGTCGATCTTAGGTGAAACAACATAAGGCATCTCTATCTTGATCTCTTCTTCTTCTGCCTGTATCGTTATTGGCAGTCCTGTGATCTCAAGGTTTTGGTTTGCAGGCTCATCAACTGTTTTTGGAGTTGTTATCTCGTATGTTTTTGTGTCAGAATATGCTTTGTATCTTGATGTCAGCTCCCCTTTTGGGGTGTATTCATCATGCTCTCTTAATGTTTCCACGATCGTTATTCCGCATTCAAGCTGGCCTGTCTCTTCTAAAGGAATAGCTGTGCATTCTCCGTCTTTGCATATGTTTGCCTTAACTTCATCATATCTTTCTGGTATGTTTAGGTTGAGCTCTACATATTCTCCTTTGCATTCTAAAGAGAACGGATCGATTATTGTCTCATATCCTTTCGGCGCTTCTATTGTCTCCTTAAGCTGCTTTATTCTTACTATACCTTCGCTTATTATGCATGGTATCTCTTCTATTTCAACATCTTCTGGTATGATTCCTAGGTTGTTCAGTATCTGCTTTATTGAAGCTGGCTGTTCTGTTTCTGCTTCAGCTGTTTCTTCGGTCTCTTGTGCTGCTTCCTCTTGCTGTGTCTCTGTTTCTTGCGTTTCTTCTGTTGTTTCCTCTCCTTCTTGCGTTTCCTGCCCTTGTTCTCCCGGCCATGAAGGATATCCTGAGCTTCCTGTGCTTGTGGATGGAGGTGAAGCTGCTGCTGCAGCAGTTTGCGTGCTTACTATCGGCCTATAATCTATGTCGTTTGCATCTATTGTCAGTTCAGTGTCGCATATGTTGTCTGAGTTTGAGTCTATGCATCCTTCTTCCCTATCGTCATAGTTCTGCCATCTGTTTCCTATGCTCCTGTTCCATGTCTGTGATAATATTGATATCGTCTTTGATGAGGATTCTATCGTGTTGTTCCATAACGTATTGTTTTCCACGAATGAGTTCAAGACTATGCTTTGGTTTGTGTTTCCTGTTATCACGTTTAATGTGAAATTAGAGTTCCTGAAGAACCAGTCTGTCGGTTCCAAGTCCACCCCGATGATGTATATCCCGTCGTTTAGGTTGTTCAGTATCCTGTTGTTATCTATCTGGTTGTATTCTGAATGCCTTCCTACTATCGTATGCTTTATGTATAGCCCGTCTTTTGTGTTTCCTGTTATGGTGTTGTTGATGATCTTCGAGGAGGTGATCTTTCCTAGATAATATATCCCGTATATGTTGTTTTTTATCTCTGATTCGTTTATGTTAAGGTATTCGTTCTCTGAATTCAGCGATTTTACGCCGTATGTGGTGTTTGTTATGTTCGCTTTCTCTATGGATATGTACATTGCAGGTGTTGCGCTCAGGTTTATCCCTGTTTCAAATCCTTTTATGGTGCATTCTCTTATCTTGTCATTGTTTCCCTGCACAGCTATTCCTACTCCTTGGTTTGCTCCTGCTATCTTATGTCCTGAGCATAATAGGTTGATGTCGTCTGATGATATTATTATGCACGCTCCTGTTCCTGCATATGTTACGCTGCTGTTTACTAAGTATGTCGCTCCCGGAGTGTTTAGGTTGGCGCATGCATCCACTTGTGTTGCCTGTTTTGTGGTATACGGCCTGTAGTCTGTAACATATCCTATCACGTTTCCTATGCTTGAATTGTACGGATAATCATTTCCAGTATCCCCTAATCCGTCTGAATCTGTATCATATATCTCAAATGAGGTTATGTCATCCCAGTGGTTTCCTTTTGTGCTGTTGAAATAGTTTCCTGCTTCATCGCTTCTTGCGTGTGCGGTGCTTGTAGTGAAGTTGTTCTCATAGAATGTGTTGTTCGTCCCGTTGTCTATCCAGACGCCGTATGTGTTGTTTGTGAACGTGTTGTTGTATATCTTGTTGTGGTAGCTGTCATACATCCATATTCCTCTTGTGTTGTTTATGAATGTGTTGTTTCGCACTGTTGAGGAGTTTGTATCGTTTATCCTTAATCCGTATGCCATGTCTGTAAAGATGTTGTTCTCTATAGTAATCCCGTATGCAGGGTCTATGTATACTCCTTGCGTGAAGTTCTCGAAATTGCAGTTCGAGATGGTTATGTTGCTGTTGTTCACTGAATATACTCCGTATCCTGTGTTCGATCCGGATATTGTGTGGCCTTGGCAATCTATTGTTATGTTGTCTCCTTCTATTATCAGGGCTGTCCCGGTTCCGCTTAGGTCTTCAGTGAATGTGGTGCTTTCTGTTATTGTCGCTCCGAATCCTATGCTTGATGAGGAGTATGTCGTGAAGTGCGTTACGTTGAATGTATATATTCCTCCTCCTATGCTTATCTCTTTGCATAGTGCGCTCGGGCAGTCTTCGAATGTTCCGTCATCATCGTAGTCTACTCTTGGTTTTATTGTTGATATTTCCGTCCCTGATACCTTCAGCTTTATGGTTCCTGTCGTGTTAATGTATGGCAGTGCTGTAGTGTTCATGTATGCTGTGTTGTTTGTTATGTTCAGTTTTGCGCTTGTTACGTACTGTATGCCTGCTACAGTGAAATTATTTGGGATTATTAATGATCCTGCTGCTGTCAGGAATGTGGTGTTCACAAATCTGTTCTTATTGTTTGATGATATGGATTGTATCCAGGATTGGGTTTCATTGATTACGTTGCTTGTCAGGTTGTTTCCTGTTGTCTCAGGG
>CAZGIN010000033.1:3460-10025 GCA_964526585.1 uncultured Methanosarcinales archaeon | reverse complement strand
TATCTTAAGCAGACTGCTATCACTAACCCTCACGCTACCATTATCTATACTAATCCTAAGGCGCAGCAGATATTATTTCCGAGGGCTATCGAACAGCTTCCTGCTAAGTCTCAGGAGATAAAGCCTCATCCTTATGGTGTTGAGCTTGGCATGATGATGAACATGCTTAAGGATACTGAAGCAAGGACTCTTCAGAGTTTCCTCAGTTCTGAATTTACAAGAGTTGGCTCTGGAACTGCTAAGCAGATATGCGAGAATGCGCGTCTTCTCCCTAATTCGAAGCCAAGATCATTATCCCGGGAAGACATAGAGCATTTGATGGAAGGCATAAAAAATACAAAACTCATAGCTCCTCCTACTGACTGCATCGCTCCTATCGGTGCAGATGCTTTAGAGAAAGGGTTGAGAAAGGAGGTTAATGCTGAGTTTTATTATACTGCTACAAGGCCTCCAGCTGTTTATCGTGGGAATCCTTTTGTTATCGAGGCCGGCATCGCTTATGGAGGCGCTCAGGAAGCTGAAGGTGCTGTGCGTGTCATGAGGTTTGCTAACAAAGTTCCTCTTCTTTTCCAGCAGGGAGCTTGTGCTATAACTAAATCTGTTATCCAGACTGCCTGGCGTAATTACGGGCTTTCCCAGTCTAAGGGAGCTCTTCCTCAAGGGCCTGCTACTGTTGTTGTTCACATAGCTTCTGTTTGGGTTCCTTTTACTTCTGAATCTAAGGAAGCGATCGCTCATTATCCTGAGATTATCAAGGAAGTGAAGCTTGCTTTGCAGGAGTGCGGAAGAAATCTTTCATTATATGTTAGAAAAAAGAAGAGGATCGCTGAAGAGGGTAAGAAAAGGTCTTACATCGAGAAGTACATCCCTCATGTTGCTGATGCATTGATCAGCCTTCTTAATCTTAAGGCTTCGGATAAGGATTCGATAGAGCAAAATCTTCAGGTTGTGCTTGAGCAGAAGAGAGGAAAGCTTGAGGACATGAAGTTTGATCCTACGAAGAATGTTGAATATGATGAAGAGTTTGCAAGCATCGGAAAGAAGAAAAAAGGTTCTGAAGATGAAGGCGACGGATCAGAAGATGATTCAGAAAATGAAGAGGAGCTGAATTAAGATGGCAAAGAAATCACGAAGCATAATTGATTCCATCAAGGAGATATCGACTAATGTCTATAATAAGATAATGAAGAAGAAGGCTCCTGAGCTTAGCTCTCCTCTTCGATCCCTTTCTAATGTCAAGTATGACGAAAAAGCAGGTTATTTCGAGCTTCTTGGAAAGACTAAGTCAAGGTCTTTGACTGCTTCAACTGTTAAATCCTTCGCCCAGACTTTGCTGATGATGAAGGAATCCAAGAATCTTATCGCTACTAATGACATTGCAACTAAGAGGGAGATGTATTATATTTCCAAAAACTGGGCTGATGCAAGGTTTTCAGAGCAGCCTGAGTCTGATGCTGTAATGGATGACATCGAAGCTATGCTTGAAGTTAATAGAGAGCAGATGGGCTTTATTCCTGAAGAAAAAGGCGGAGACATTGCGGGTAAGCTTATCGTTATTGATGTTGACCAGGATACTGGCAAAGAGATCAAGATCGACTGCACCAAATTCGGATCAGGTGCTTACTCAGTTCCGAGCAGCGTTGAGCATCTTAAGTTTGAGACTGACGCTAAATTCATTTTAGCTATAGAGACAGCAGGTATGTTTCAGCGTCTTGCCAAGCACAATTACTGGAAGAAAGCTAACTGCATTCTCATAAGCATGGGGGGAGTCCCTAGTAGGGCATGTAGGCGTTTCATAAGGAGATTAGCAGACGAGAAGAAGCTTCCTGTCTATGTTTTCACAGACGGTGACCCATACGGATTTCTGAACATTTACCGTACTCTTAAAGTCGGATCTGGAAACGCTGCTCATATCAATAAGTATTTCTGTGTTCCAAATGCTCAGTTCATAGGCATCACTCCTAAGGACATTACCGAGTACAAGCTTCCAACGCATCCTTTGAAGGAAGTTGACATCAAGAGAGTTAAAGATGGTATCAAGAACGATCCTTTTGTCCAATACTACAAAGAGTGGCAGAAAGCTCTCACTGAGATGGTCAAGATGAAAGTCAGGGCAGAGCAGCAGGCATTGGCAAAGCACGGTATCAACTATGTCATGACTGACTACCTTCCTAAGAAGCTTAAGGATTCCAAGTCCTGGCTGCCTTGAGATTTTCCTTGAGATTTTATTAGTTTTTGATTATTTTTTTCTGGGTTTTCCTATCTTAATTTTTATTAGTAGAAAAAAATGGAGGAAGCGCTGGGACTCGAACCCAGGAATAAGAGGGTTGCAGCCTCTCGCCTTAGCCGCTTGGCCACGCTTCCATCCTGCAACATATTTTAAAATACGGGCTTGGTGGGATTCGAACCCACGATCTACAGCTTACTTCAAAGAGCAGCTTTGAAGGATTACAAAGCTTGCCTTTGGAATAGAAGGCTGTCGCCCTATCCAGGCTAGGCTACAAGCCCATATATGTTATGTATGCCTATATCCTGAAAGACTCAAGAGTTGTTTTTAAAGATTTCGTCGTAAGTGCCATTCAGTAATGTTTTTAAGGTGGCTTTTATTTTTGCTTGATATGAAGATTTTAGCTAATGCCAAAGGAGATTCTTACTTCATCAAAGACTCCTCTAAGGATTATCATTGCAAGGAAGGGGTTATATTCAAAGAGGATCTCCAGAAGCCGGATGGTTCAATAATAAAATCAAAGTTAGGCAAGGAATTCTCTGTTTTCACGCCTTCTTTCTATGACCTTTACAGGAAGATCAGCAGGCTTGCCCAGATCATCCCGTTGAAAGACGTCGGCATGATTATTGCAGAATGCGGCATCGGCAAGAATACTGTTGTATTTGATGCTGGCTCTGGTTCTGGAGGCACCTCTTTATTCATCGCAAACATCGCTAAGAAAGTTTCAACTTTTGACATCAGGGAAGACCATCTCAATATTGTCAAGAAAAATATTGAATTCCTTGATCTGAAAAACATAACTGCTAAGCTGCATGATATCTACAGGTCCAGTCCTGATAAGAATGCTGATGTTTTCATCTTAGATGTTCCTGAGCCTTGGCTTGCTTTGGAAAACGCAAAGGATTCTATAAAGGTTGGAGGTTTCATAGTTTCTTACTCCCCATCAATACCTCAGGCTGCTGACTTTGTAAATGCTGTTCTGAAAGACTCTTCATTGACGCATCTCAAGACTGTGGAGATGATCCAGCGTGAATGGGAGGTCAATGGAAGAAAAGTCCGGCCGACAACAGCTCCAGTAGGCCATTCTGGTTTTATCTCATTCATCAGGAGGATTTCATGAATCTTGCTAAGACGATCTCGTTAATTCTTATCCCTCTCACGATACTCATGCTGACTTTATTTGTTCTTAGAAAAGTTTCTGATATATTTTTCTGGGTATACATGGGCTTGACTGGGATCATAGCTTATTGGATCATCCCAAAATTAAGAAAATAATTATGTATAATACAATTTCCCGGTTTTCTTCTGTTCTCTGTCCTTCACTGAGCCTTCCTTATTAATGCGGGGCCTGTTGCTCTCATCGTCTCTCCTCATGCTTAATCCGAGGTCTACTAAGAAATTGCTCATTCCTTTTTCCATCTCGAATGGTCCTGCTGCTATTCCTTTTACAGCCGGCTCTCCTTTGAATGCCATTATCTTGTCTGATATGTAATCTATGAATATCAAGTCGTGGTCTACTATCAGTGCAGATTTTCCTTTCTGTTCCATAAAATCGCGTATAACTCTAGAAACACGAAGCCTTTGCTCTACATCTAGGTATGCTGACGGCTCATCCAGAAGATAAAGGTCTGCTTCCTTTGATAGGCAGTGTGCTACTGCAACCCTTTGCAGTTCTCCTCCGGATAACTCATTCACTTTCTTCATCATCAGAGGTTTTAGGTTCAAAGGCCTTATTATCTCTACTTCATATTTTAATATTGCTTCAGGGATTGCGCTCATCACTAGTTCTTCGCTTTCTGTATCGATGTATTGCGGCTTATAACTTACTTTCACTTGTTCGTTTAGTTCTCCTGAGTCTGCTTTCTCTACTCCTGCAAGTATTTTCACAAAGCTTGTCTTTCCTATTCCGTTCTCTCCTACTACTCCCACTACTTCTTTTCTTTTTATCTCTCCGTTCTCAGTGGAAAGATCGAAATTGCCGAACTTCTTCTTAAGAGAATCCCAGGATACGATCTGCTCTCCAAATTTTCTTTGGTCGTGCTGCATCCTGTTGAATTTTATCGGCTTGTCTCTGAATTTGACGTTTTCATCTTTCAGCATGCCTGATAAGTATAGGTTCATGCCTGCTTTTGTTGATTTTGGCATGCTTACTACTCCGTATGCTCCTTCTTCTCCGTACATTATGTGTATCAGTTCTGTCATATAATCAAGTATCAGGAGGTCGTGCTCTATGACCATCACTGCAGTATCTTCATCAGCTAGTTCTTTTATGAACCTGCTTACTTTTACTCTTTGTTTTATGTCTAAGAAGCTTGTTGGCTCGTCAAACATGTAGACATTTGCTTTCTTCAGCACTGTTGCTGCTATCGCAACTCTTTGCATCTCTCCGCCTGATATCTTTGTTATGTCTCTATCTAATATCTTTCCCAGATCAAGCATATCTGCTACTTTGCCCAGCTCTTTCTTCTCATCTACTTTTTCCAGCAGTTCCCTTACCTTGCCGGAGCTCTTCTTCTGTACCAGATCAACTTGCTGCGGCTTGTAGCTTACTTTGATCTCTCCTTTGTCAATCTTTTCGAAGAATATCTGGGCTTCTGTTCCTTTGAACCTTTCTATCAGCTCTTTTGTTGTCGCTTCTTTTTCTCTTCCGAAGTTTGGCTTCAATAATCCTGCCAGTATCTTTACTGCTGTTGACTTTCCTATCCCGTTCACTCCTAGTATTCCTACTACTTTGCCAAATATAGGGATTGGCAAGCTGTACAATCTGAACATGTTCTCTCCATACCGATGTATTGGATCCTGGTCTAGCTCTTCCGGAAGTTTCACTATCTTGATCGCTTCAAACGGGCACATCTTCGCGCATATCTTGTGCATCTCTGTTACTTGCTCTTCTCCGATCTCTGCTTTTCCGTGCTCTTCTGATATGTGGAATCCTTGTCCACCTGACCTGTTGATGGGATCATATTTTATGCATTCATGCCCGCACATTCCTGGCTTGCACCTGTCCCTTTCCACGATAGCTGTTACTTTGCTCATATTGGCGGCTCCAAGGTTAGCATCATAAGGTCGAGCGTGGCATGTCTCGCATCGTTGGAGCGAGTGCCGCGTCGCGCCACGAGCGTTGAAGCGCTCATATCTTCATGACGCGAGAAGATGCTAACCTGTTGGCATTGTATTCCGCGCTATATTTATATACCTTGCCCCTCTCCTCATTATTATGAAATGCGAGATATGCAAATCAAAGATGCAGGAGACTTTCCTCCAGAAGTTTGAAGGCACTGTAGTAAAAGATGAGAAAGGCAAGAAGCATCACATCTGCAAGGAGTGCCAGTCCAAGTTTCCTACTAAGGCTGAGCTGCTCGAGCACCTCTAGATCTACTCTTGATTTTATTTAGCTATGCTACCTTACTTCCCAGTCTTTTTAATCTTCTGGCGCATTTTTCTATTTGATGAAAGTTCTTGGATGCTATATTCGCTGATTTAATTGCCGGCCCTTTAAACACTTCTAGATAAGCTGTCAGGTATTTCTCGATCATATCCAGGATCGTTAAGAATATCGAAGCCTCGCTTATCTTAGCTGCGTGTTTTTTTATCTTTATCAGTTTTTTGAGAAGTTTCTCGTCTTCTCTCATCTCATCCAGGAAAGCAGTATATGTTTGGTTAAGAAATTCTTCAGAAATAAATGCTCCTTTCCATGTCTTCATGATCACATCCCTTTCTTTCCTTAGGCCGTCTGCGTATATCTCGATCTGTCTCCCGTATGCTTTCATTATAGACAGTATCTCGTTAAGGAACCTTCTTAGTCTCCATCTTTTTGAGAATTTCATGTCTTTCGGGATGCTCTTTTTTGCCGCCCTAGTCTCTTCTTCTACTGTCTTAACCACTTCTCTTAGTGATTTGACGAATTGTCCCTCGTTGAATGTCTCATTCTGGTATCTGTCTATAAGGTCTTTGGAATTTCCCTTTTTTCTGAATTCAGATATCAGGGTGAGGCGGGCTAATGCGATATCTCTTCTGGTCTCTCCTGCTTCTTTTATTTCCTCGCTTGCCTTATCTATCTTCGCTTTGTCCATACTATTGCTTTATTTTGATTATATTTGAATCTTTTGCTAAAACTTTAAAAGAATCTTCAATTTCATATCCCAAATGCCTCTGTAGCATAGCGGTTGGTGCGACTGATTCGTAATCAGTAGGTCGGGAGTTCAAATCTCTCCAGAGGCTTTTTCTTTTAGGGGCTTGACGAACAAAGTGAGGAAACCCCTGCTTTTGGTCAAGCTTTTTGTTCCGGTAAAAAGGTTGGTGAGAATCTCTCCAGAGGCTTTTTCTTTTAGGGGCTTG
>CAZGIN010000033.1:0-3360 GCA_964526585.1 uncultured Methanosarcinales archaeon | reverse complement strand
GTGAGGGTGGCAGCCCTAACGTGAGAATCCTACCAGAGGCTTTTTCTTTTTTCAACATTCAGAACTCTTAAGACCTTCTTTTCACTATCCCTTCAAGAGCTTCTCTTGCTTCTTCTGCACTGTAAAATCTCTTTTGGGGGTCTGGTTGAAGAAGCGTGTTGACATATAGCTTAAGATCAGGCATCTCTTCAAGAGATACTGTTTTCAAGCAATGGTTGAGCATAGCTCCGAAAGAATACAGGTCAGCTAGGTGTGTATAGCCTCTTCCCTCCTTTAATTCTGGTGCGACATAAGGATCCTCATCTTGGGTTCCGATAGAACTAAGATCAAAGCCTGCGCTGAGACCAACTCCTGGTTGTGCTTCTTTTGCCAGGTCAAAGTCGCTTAATACTGCAAGCCTCCTGTTGGGATCAGGAAATAGCCTAAGCGTGGATCTTCTAAGATAAGAAGTTCCGCTTATCGTCGTTCTGGCAAATTCTGAAAGTCTGCGCTCTGCTATGATCACTGAAGAAGGGCTTATGTCTCTATGCAGTATTCCTTTTCTGTGGGCATATTCTAATGCAGATATAACCTGATGATGTATGCTTAGCATGTGTTGGACATAGCTCTGAGGGCTGTCTGCCCTAGCGCAATATTTTGACAGTTTTTCATCAAGTGTTGCCCCTGGATAATATGTTAAGATATAGTAATTCTCTCCGACTGAAGTCACTCTTTGGATTGATGGATGGTTCAGGCTCATCAGCGCTTGTAATCCGTATTGGCAGCGTTCGATGTTTGCATCCTGAGGGAATAGCTTTAGTACAACTTCCATACCTTTTGCCAATGAATCTTCTCTGGCGTTCTCAGCTAGGTATGTTTCCATGCCGCTTTTGCTTTTTCTGATAAATTTTTTGATCTGATATCCCTCAACATCATCTCCAACGTCGAGTGTGGACTGTTCCTGTGGCATAAAATAATGATTCCGATAGAGATTCTTAAGCATTTATCTTTTCCACCAAACCTTTTTATACTCTAAAGCTTCCATTTTTATCATGATCGAGGATTTACTTAAGATCTATTTTAACAGCCTTACTAAGCGTAAGCTTCGCTCTTGGCTTACTATGATCGGCATATTCATCGGTATAGCGACAGTGGTAGCTTTGATAGGGCTGGGAGAAGGGTTGAGGAATGCGATCACATCCCAATTTGGAAACTTAGGTCCTGATTTCATAACTGTCCAGGCCGGAGGCATCTCTTATGGTCCTCCTGGCACTGGAGCAGTAACTCCTCTTACTAAAGATCTTGCTGATAAGATCAAATCTGTTAATGGTGTTGATATGGTGATTCCCAGGCTTATCAAGACTGGCTTGATAGAGTTCAATGATCATATCGAGACTGGCTATGTCGTCAGCATGCTTGACAGTCCTGAAAGAGAGGAAATTGAAAGGTTAGTGTCTCTAAAAGCTGAGTATGGCCGTCTTTTGAAGGATGGTGATGGCGCAAAAGTTGTTCTTGGAAATAACTTCGGCAAGTCCGATAATGCCTATGGAAAGGCTATCCAGGTCGGGAATAATATCATAATTCAGGGCAAGAAGTATCAGGTTGTCGGGATAATGAAAAAAGCAGGCTCTTTTGTCGTTGATGGTGCTCTTCTTTTGAATGACAAAGAGATGCGTGATCTTTTTGACGAGCCTGATGAGGTCAGCATAATTGCTGTCAAGGTTAAGGATGTTGATAATGTTGAGGCTGTCAAGGCTGGCATAGAGAAACTGTTGAGAAAAGAGCGTAATGTGAAGAAAGGAGAAGAGGATTTCAGCGTTGAGCTCGCTCTTAACACTTTGGATACTATCAACTCAACTTTGTTTGCTGTTAACTTATTTGTTTACATAATCGCCGGGATATCTATCCTTGTTGGCGGTATCGGAATAATGAACACCATGTATACTGCTGTTGTTGAGCGAACTAAGGAGATAGGCATCATGAAATCTATCGGAGCCAAGCGCCATGATATATTTATCCTCTTCCTTATCGAGTCTGGATTGCTAGGCCTTGTCGGCGGCACTGTCGGAATAATAATAGGTTTTTTGATGGCTAAGGGTTTGGCTTTTGCAGGCGCTCTTGCTCTTGGCAGCGATCTTATCCAGGCTAAGATATCGATCTGGCTTGTTATAGGTTCATTATTGTTTTCATTTGTTATAGGATGTGTTTCGGGCTTGACCCCTGCTTTGCAGGCTTCCAAGCTTCATCCAGTGGAGGCGCTTCGCTACGCAAAATGAGATTAGACTATATGAAGTATGCATTGAATAATGTGTTGCATAGGAGGATGAGGAGTTGGCTTACTGTGCTCTCTATTCTCATAGGTATCTCTGCTATCTATGCTCTTGTCAGCTTCGGCCAGGGGCTTTCAGCTTATGTTAATGATTTCTCTTCTAAGATCGGGACTGACAAGCTTATCCTTCAGGCTAAGAGCGGCGGAGCTCCTGGAACTGATGAGAATTTTTACATCTCTAAGGATGATATTGATTATTTGAGAAAGATTAACGGGATTGACGAGATTGCCGGATTGTATTTTAAGTCTGTTGAAGTGAAATATAAGGACAGCAGGATCTATTCGTTCATAATAAGCATGCCTACAGGCCCTGAGCGGCGTATGGTAGAGGAATCTTTTACTATTGATGTTGTTAACGGCCGTGATCTTAGGGCTGGGGACAAGTATAACATTGTTCTTGGATATAATTACCAGTTCGCTGACAAGATATTCCCTAAGCCTGTAAAGCTGCGTGACAAGATCACTATCAACGGCATTGATTTTAATGTTGTCGGCTTTTACGATGAGATCGGGGATCCTCCTGACGACTCCCAGACTTATATTACAAATGAGGCTTTTGAGGAGATTTTCCCTGAAACAAAAGATAAGTATCAGTATGGTATCGCTCGTACTGATCCTACTGTTGATGCTTCTGCTTTGGCTGAAAAAGCCACTGAAAAGCTTAGGAAGCATAAAGGCTTGAAGGAAGGCCAGGAGGATTTCTTCATACAGTCTTTTGATGAGGCTATCGCAACTTTCACCACTATCCTTGATGTGATAAATGCAGTCCTTGTTTTGATCGCATTGATCTCCCTTGTTGTCGCAGGAGTCAACATCACTAATACTATGTATACTGCTGTGCTTGAGCGCACTAAGGAGATAGGCATAATGAAGTCTATCGGAGCAAAGAATTTTGATATAATGTTCATATTCCTTTTTGAGTCTGCTACTTTAGGTCTGGTCGGAGGTATCCTTGGGGTTATATTTGGTTTTATCGTCGCAAGCATCGGAGGTAGCATAGCTGCTGCATCTGGTTATGCTTTGCTTAAGCCTTTCTTCCCTTGGTGGCTCAC
>CAZGIN010000032.1:0-10130 GCA_964526585.1 uncultured Methanosarcinales archaeon | reverse complement strand
TCTTTGCCTACAACTCCTACTCTCGCAATATTCTCATCTTCTGGCACTATCCATGAGAATTCTCCTAAAGATAGGTCTATCTCAGTTGTTCCATTCTCCAAACCCAAACATCTGCATCTTGCCTGCAGCCCGTATCTATACTTCCTCATAACACCTATCTTCTTTGCAACTTCGCTTTTAGGGCCGTCTGCACCTATTATCATATCGCAATCATACTCTCCTTTAGAAGTCCTTATCTTATATCCATTAGCACTTTTCTCATATCCAAGAAATCTCTCCCCGAGATGTATCTTCGCTCCAGCCTTCTTTGCTTTCTCAAACAGAAATTCATCTAATCTTCTTCTATCCACCACTATATCAGGCTTCTTTAATGGAATTATTATGCTTTTTCTGTTCGGAGCAGTTATCTTAAACCGCTCTATCCTAGAGACTATCAATTCTTCAGGAACATCAATAACTTCCTTGACTGCTCCTGTTAATATTCCTGTGCATGCTACTGGTTTTCCTATCTCTTCATGCTCCTCAAATATGTGCACATCTCCCTTTGCTAATGAAGCATAGTAGCTTCCTGCAGGCCCTGCTCCTATGACTGCTATCATAGGGCTTAATATTATGATAAGATTTAAAAGACTTCTCTCAATTTTATCCCTTATGGATTACGATCTAGAGCTAAACAAGATAATCGAGAAGATCAGGAAAGATAGCTGTAGGACTGTTCTTATCCAGCTTCCTGACGGTTTGAAGCCTAAGGCTAAGGATATTGTTGACAAGATCAAAGAAACTACCGGCGCTGAAGTCCTTATCTGGCTCGGCTCTTGTTTTGGAGCTTGCGACATCCCCCAAGATATATCTCAGTTTAAGATAGACCTGTTAGTGCAGTTCGGGCATAATATATTTCATAAGCTTGAGGGATGGTAATGGAAGTTATGTTCATTGATGCTAAGTTCACTGGAGACATCGGATTAGACGAGTCTACCTTAAAGTTATGCAGGAAATACAAGAATATCGCATTATATGCTTCAGTCCAGTTCCTTAATTTAGATGAAGTTCTCAGACAATTGAAAGATTCAGGAATTGAAGTCATCACTTCAAAGCCTTCTAGGGCTGACAAAGAATATCAGATCTTAGGATGCGATATATATCCGGAGAATCTTAACTTGAAGAAACCTGTTGATGCTTTCCTCTATATTGGAGATGGAGAGTTCCACCCTTCTGCTCTTGCTTTGGCCTCAGGCAAAGATATTATAGCTTTCAATCCTTTCTCAAATAAGCACAGGATCATCTCCCAAAAAGATGTTGAAAGCTTGAGGAAAAAGCAGAGAGCTAATATGATAAAGTTCCTTTCTTCTGACGTCATAGGTATAATAATAACTTCAAAGCCTGGCCAGCAGCAGTTAAGATATGCTAAGCAGTTAGAGAAGAAATATCCTGATAAGCATTTCTATTACTTCATAGACAACAATATTAACATCTCTTCTTTAGAAGATTTTCCTTTCATACAGGCTTGGATTAATACTGCATGCCCAAGATTAGGGTTCGAGTTCAAAGGAGTTAATATTAGAGATGTGCTGAAAGATGGCTGAAAAGATAATATTGGCATCTCCAAGAGGATTCTGTGCAGGTGTCAGCAGAGCAATACTTATAGTAGAGAAAGCTCTTGAGAAATATGGATCTCCAGTTTTTGTGCGCCACGAGATTGTCCATAATGCTCATGTTGTTGACAGCTTAAAGGACAAAGGTGCTGTTTTTGTTGAAACCGTAGAAGAAGTTCCTGAAGGAAGTGTCATAATATTCAGCGCGCATGGTGTTCCTCCTGAGATTTATGATAAAGCATCTAAGCAAGGCCTAAAGGTTATTGATGCGACATGCCCTCTCGTGAAGAAAGTCCATCTTGAGGCTGAAAGGTTCCACAAAGAAGGCTGTGATATAATCCTTATAGGGAAAAAAGGCCATCAGGAGATTATCGGGACAATGGGTTATGCTCCTATGCACCTTATCTCAAAGGTTGAGGACATCCAAGATCTGAATATTTCAAATCCAAAGATCGCTTTCCTCACCCAGACTACATTGTCCATCGATGATTCTAAGGAGATGATAGATGCATTAAAGGAGAGGTTCCCAGATATCAGATCGTCAGCGAAGGAGGATATCTGTTACGCAACAACTAACCGCCAGAAGGCAGTAAAAGAGCTCACTAAGTATTGTGACCTTGTCATTGTTGTCGGATCAGAGAAATCTTCTAACTCAAACAAGCTGAGGGATACTGCTGAAAAGCAGGGCATCATGTCTTATCTTATCCCTGATAAGTCTCATATCGATCCTGATTGGTTTACAAACACAACTGCAATCGGCATCACTTCAGGCGCTTCTGTTCCCGAAGTTCTTGTTGAAGAAGTCATCGAAGAGATTGGAGCCATGATCCCTGATATCAAGGTTGAAACATTAGACACAGTAAAGGAAGATGTCGAGTTTTCTCTGCCTGAGCTTTAGGCTAATCCTACACTCGCTTCAAGATATGCAGCCAAGACTAATATCAGGAAGAATATGAACAAAAATATCAGCGAGTCTGTTACAACAGAAAAGAATCTTTTTGAGAACAATTTCTCTGTTATAAGCGCTTTGGATAATACTCCCCCTACTATCGCTGCCCCTACATATGCTGCTGTTTCAGTAAACAAGTGAGGCAGTGCCGGGACAATCAAAGCAAAGTTTGACTTCAGAAAATATCCAAAGATTGCTCCCCATGTTACTGCGTTCCATGCTAGAAATAAGAAGCTTCCTGCTCCGTATGCTATCGACAATAATATGCACACCACAAACACTACTATGTTGTTGGATAATACTGATGAGAAGAATTCAGGATTGATAGCCTTTCCTGTTATGCCTGCTACTGCCATCTGCGGCTGATACAATTTGACTATAGCTGCTTCTGGAAGGAACAAGGATATCACTAATGTCGCTGTGAATATCCCCAAGAAGAGAAAGAAATAAACTTCAAACACATCAAGGTGGTCAGCTATCATCCTGAATATGTTGAACTTGTTAGCTCTCACTGTCTTCTGCTCATAGCTCACCAAAAGCCTTGATAAAGTAGGGATCGTCAGTATAGCTATAAACGCAACTATCATGTAGCCTGGATTGCTCTTGAAGATAAGAAGCCCGCACCCTGCTGCTATTATGGCAAAGCAGAATCCTATTATGAAAGTATACCAAGGCCTCCTCTGCAGAAAATCTGACTTGAACAGCTCTTCAAACACCATGCATATCCTTCATAATAAGGATTTATAAACCTTCTGCTTATAAAGGCTTAAATAATTCACTACTCATTAGTGGAAAGATTTATATATAGCTTCAGGAAATCCATACTTATGGGGCTTGAAAAGACTATTCACAAGATTGTAGCTGACGCAGTAGTTTTTTCTCTATTGAAGAACTATGATATGTCTTCTGAGCTTGACATCCCTCCTGAATCATTGTATGGGACTACTTATACAACAAAGGGAGGTATCATAAGAAAACTAGAGCCTAATCTGGAGAAAAAGCTAAATGATGCCAAAAATTCAAATAAAGTTGTTGAGATACCTGATTATGTTGGTGAAGGGACTTTGCTTCAGATTGTTTTCAACGCAGCTGATGATTCTGATGAAGGCCCTAATCTGCAGTCTTATCCTGATGATATCCTGCTGAATCACGTGCAGGAAGCGATCCAGGAGTATTTCCTTAATATGCTCAGAGCGTGCTCTGATGAGGAATCTGGAAGAGTTATAGCAAAAACCTATAGGCCTCATGCGATAAGGGTTTCTGTTACAAAAGTGAAAGAGCCTAAGCAGGATGCTTACAGGATTGAATTCACAGCTTATGGAGGTCACGGCAATTCAAAAGAGATCGAGGAGATCTTCAAAAAAAAGAAAGTCACGCAGATGACTGGTATTATGAAGGGAGCTGCTTTAAGAAAAGCCATCGATGTAAGGACTGCCAATGAACAGGGAGGATTTGGTTTTGACACAAGCTCAAGGCTTATGCAGGCATTAGGAAGGGAATTTGAGATCCCAGCATATAATGATCCTAAAGATGAGAATTACGCGATGCCTACAGGAGGCATAATAAAAGCAAAGCCTAGGCTAGTTCTTCCTAAGCAGTATGTGCAGCACTTGCTGACGAACGCCCCAAGAACCAAAGATAATGCTCCTATAATGAGAGTCGGTTCCCACGGCCTGACTTTAGGCATGGATGATCTTAAGGAGATCGAATGGAAATATATCACTCTTCCAAAAAGGGAGATTGCGCTTCCGTTCTGCACTCTGAAAGTGATTGAGAGCTCTGTCAAGCCAGCAGATACACAGCCCTCAATTCTCTTAGGAAGCGAATTTATGATTTTTGCAGATATGCAGCCTTGGGATTCTCCTATGGATTTTTGGGAAAACTATCTTAGAAGCACTGAATGGGAAAACACATTAAAGGCTTCAACATCATATGATATGGGAGTAAAGCCAAAAGTTCTTGTTGTAGGCCAAAATGCTGGAAAGATAATTAATCTGCTTAATTTAGCTGATGTTGAGGCTACTGTCTATCCTCTTAAGATACCTGAGATTAATTTTAGGAATGCTGATATTGCCCTTAGGGATTTCCCTTATACAGCGCCTTTGGAATTTCTTCCTGTTAAGAATATAGTCGGAACTCCATTAAATCCTGAATACAATGTCATACTATGCGACTCAGTGTTCCACGCTAGTGCCTTTGACCCTAAAATGGGTTTGGAGAACCTTGCTTCAAGACTTGTAAAATATGGTGCTTTTGTAGGCAATGTCTCTGCTGATTTTGAGTATACTAGGGCGTTTTGGCAGCATATCCGTAAACGAAACATGTCTTCTCAGGAGATAGCATTCTTCGGGGAAGATGCAAACTGCAGAAAGATACACGACATGCTTATGAATTCTGCAAGCAGATTCGGCATGCTGTTCCTTGGAGATGATAAGGATACAAGACATGCTTTGAGGGACATAAGTTTCTCTGATTTTTACAAGATAATCTCCCACAGGGGGCTTCAATACCTTGAAGCAATGAAAAGATAATTAAATCAGCTCTGATTCTGCTGTACAATGGCAACAGCTTTGTTCATCGGAAGGTTTCAGCCGCTGCATAACGGCCACCTTGAAGTATTAAAGAAACTCTCACAAGAGTATGAGAAAGTTATAATAGGCATTGGCTCTCCTAAAGGCAAAGGATTAGATAATCCCTGGGATCTTGAGGAGCGCGAAGACATGATCAAAGCAGTCATTAAGGCTGAAAGCCTAAAAAACATAGAGATCGTTCCTGTCCCTGATTTTGATTCTGATGAAGAATGGATCGATTTCATAAAGGAAAACATAGAATTTGACGATGTCTATTCTGGAAACGAATGGACCAAGCATATTTTTGACAAGGCAGGCTGCTGTATCTGCCATCTTGAAAGGATCGATAATATCTCTTCCACAGAGATCCGTGAAAAGATCAAAAACAAAGAATCGATAAAGGATTTGGTTCCTAAAGAAGTCCTTGATTTTATCGGTAGCTCTTGAATTCCAGTGCAGCTGCATTCCATACCTTGCCTGCACCGAATGTTGTCACTACTACTTTGCTTCCTGGCTGTATCCTTCCTTCTGCTATAGCTTCAGTAACCGCTATCGGAGTGGTTGCTCCTGACATGTTGCCATACTTATGGATATTCATGTAATACTTTTCTGTCCTCAGCTTCTGCGCAACTTTCTCAATGATTCTTGCATTCGCTTGATGAGGAACCACTAAGTCAACAGATTCCCACCCTGCCAATTTCATCACTTCTCTTACTGCGCTGCACATTGCAGGCACTGCCTGCTTATAGACTGCATGCCCGTCAGGCATCCTAAGGCGCCTATACTTATCACGGAATATCATCTCGCTCTGTCCGTTGAAAGGGTCTCTGTGCTCAACAAAAGCTACCACATCAGCGTACATGCTTATATCTGATGGCATGGAAGAAGGTCCTGATAACAGTACTCCTCCTACCCCGTCTCCGAACAATGTTGAGTTTAGGTAGGTATAATCTGTGATCTTTGTCAGGGTCTCTCCTCCAAGTATCAGCCAATATCCTGGGTTTCTTCCTTCTAGGATTTCGCGTTTTATCATTGCATCTGCATGGTTTAATGCTGTGACAAATCCTGAGCATGCTGCTCCGATATCATTGCAGACCGATGCGTTTGTTGCTCCGATCCCTTCCTGCACCAATACTGCTGCTGATGGAAACTCATGCTGCGATGTTACAGTCCCAAATAGTATGCCTGCTATCTCTTCAGGGGATATTCCGGTTTTGCCAAGAAGTTTCTGCGCTGCATTTATGCCAAGATGATGCACATATTCATCTTTTTCTGCTTTTCTCCTCTGCGATATGCCGGTTATCCTGACTATCTTCTCATCTGTAAGGATTTCTACCTTTTCTCCTCTTTCTACCTGCCAGTGGATTTTAGTCGGAGGATCTTTCTCTCTATCCATTGCGATATCTTCATTGTAGAGCAGCCCTTGCAGCGCAAGCTCCACAAAATGGCTGTTGTCAAGGACTGTTTCAGGAACATAGAAGTCCCATGCAAGTATACGCGTTAAAGGTATATCCATATTTTGAGGAAAGTATATCTGTTTAAAAGGATTCGCATGTCTTTTTTATAGCATAATGTCTGAAGTTGATACTGATGCTTTTTCATACAACAATACCCTGATGCCTTTCGAGATGACTTGTACATTTTGTTTCAGAGATTGTATATGCTCCCTTACGCATACATCAGCATATGCCCCGCATACATATACAAGATCTATACCTGAAGAGATCAGCCTGTTAAGCCTTTCTATATAAGGTATTTTGTCTGCAGGCCCTGTATCCATCTCCTCAAATAATTCCTGACCTTTGATTCTCTCTAGCTCAGATGACACTGATATATATTTTGGGCTTGCAGCTCCTGCTAGGGTAGTCCTGTCAATCCTGATACATCCTTCGTGTACTATCACATATAGAGGTTTCACAATTTAAGGATTTCATTGCTGTTTTTAGCTTTTCTCAACAACTTTTATAAACAATGCTTCAACTGGAATAGATATGTCAGATTCATTATTGCCGTTTGAGAAAAACAACAGAGAAGTCTTTGTAAAGAAAGAATCAAGATCAGACCCTAAGTTCGGCTCTGATCCTGAAAAAAGAGACTATGAAGAGCTTCTTGATTATGGGATCTGCAACATCAACAAGCCTAAAGGCCCTACTTCTCATCAGGTTAGCGCTTATCTGCAGGAAATATTGAAGATAAACAAAGCAGGCCATTCAGGAACATTAGATCCTGCTGTAACCGGAGTCTTGCCTATTGCTACAGGTAAAGCTACTAAGATAGTTCAAGTCCTGTTAGAGGCTGGAAAGGAATACATCGCTATAATGCATACTCACAAGCTTATTGAAGAACAGCTGTTAAGAGATACCATTAATTCTTTTGTCGGCAAGATAAAACAGCTTCCGCCATTGAAATCTGCAGTCAAGAGAGATTGGAGGTACAGGAAGATATATTATATTGAGATCCTGGAGATCCAAGGCCAGGATGTTCTTATGAAGATAGGCTGCCAGGCTGGTACTTATATCAGGAAGCTTTTGCATGATATCGGAACAAAGCTTGGCTGCGGTGCACATATGGCTGAGCTGATCAGGACTAAAGCAGGCCCTTTCAAGTTTGATGATACTGTTACTTTACAGGATGTCAGGGATGCTTTGTATTATTATGAATCTGAAAAGAATGACAAGTATTTGAGAAGATGCATCCTTCCTATAGAAAAGGCTGCAGAACATCTTCCTAAGTTATGGATCCATGATACTGCTGTGAATGCTGTCTGCCATGGGGCTTTTGTTAAAGTTCCTGGTGTTTCTAAAGTTGAGTCTGATATCCAGGTTGGGGAATCTGTTGCTGTCTTATCTTTGAAAGGAGAGCTTGTCGCTATCGGAACTGCAAGGATGATCTCTAAAGACATTGTGAAGAAAGAGAAAGGCATCGCCGTTAGGATCACAAAAGTGTTCATGCAGCCCGACCTTTATCCAAGGATCGAAAGGTGATCAGATACTTATGGGTTGGCTTGTTCTTGGGTTGTGAGGATGTCTTTTCTTCCTGCTTTTGCTCTTTCGACAGTCAGCTTTACTCTTTTTAGCCTTGTTTCTGGAAGCTTTGCTCTTAATATCCATCTGTATATCATTCTTTTGGCAGATGGAGAAAATTTTTCAAAATTGTTTTTAGCAATCTTGTTCTTGGCAAAAGCCTTTTCCAGCTCATCAGGCATGTCTGGGTTCCTTGGTATGCCTGCGTCATGTGTAGGCTTCTTCAGACCTTCTTTATAGTATTTGATGCCTGCTGGCGTCATCTTTCCGTCTTTAAGTAATCCTTTTGCATATCTTATCGTGTTGTCGCTCCATCTGCTGTTTTTTGTTCTTTTTGAGAAATTCCGTATATATCTGTCTTCATCAAACCTTTTTACTGTTGTATCGATCCAGCCGAAGCATATCGCTTCTTCCATAAGCTCCCTATGAGAAGGAGATGTCTTCCCTGTATGCTTCTTATATACTATTACCGAGACTTTGTGCTCTTTTTCATGATTCTTCTCAAGCCATCTCCTGAAATGGTTTCTGTTGAAGGCAGTTATGGTTTTCATTGATCTTTAAACTCCTTCAGCAAAGTATCATCATCCATCCCAATAGAATATTCATACCAGCCCATCCCTTTCTCAGCTTTCAGAGCGATAAAATCCAGGAACTTCTGTTTCATCTCATCATCCCAGTGCATGAACTTTTCTGCTGCCTTGCATAGGTGATCGATCTGGCAGTACCCTTCTCTCAGATCTTTTCCTTCATTTAGGCTAGGGTGAAGAGGGCATCCGACGATCTTTTTATCCTTTTCCAAGAACACTACATTTGTGCAGATCCCGCATGCTGCTGTTTCCTGCGCCCGGTCTCTAAATGAGATCATATCTTCAGAAGCTTCAAGCTCTTTTGTATTTCGCTTGATCCTTGCCAGTATCTCTTTCTTTGTAGTATAGTCTTGTCCGCAGCACCCGAAGCAGCTTAATTTAAGTGAAGGGATGAAGCATAGCTTTGTTGCCCTGTATGGGTTGTCTGTTGCGTATTTTCCCCTTTTCATTTTTTACTTATACACTATCTTCATCCATAGTACAGAAACTGCAAGTATAAATGTAAAGGCATTTGCTATTATCACAGGCCAGCTCATTATGCTTATTCCGTATATCAGCCATAAGAACACTCCTGTGCTTAAGACTATATACATCCCTAGAGAGATATCCCTTGTTGATCTTGTCTTCCAGGTCTTGATCACCTGAGGCAGGAACGACAAAGTAGTGCATGCTGCTGCAATAAACCCTATTATTTCCATAATTTGCATGCCTATGCCAGTTTAGAAGTGATATTTAATTATTTCTTTTTAAATGGCCTTTAAAAAGGAATCTGATAACCACTTATTAGTAGTATAAATAGAAAGGTTTATATATAGGGTATCAGCAAGATGCTATTAAAAGGTTGGAGATCAATATGGACTTAGAGAATATTTTGACATATCTGACATCATACTGTAAATTTACTAGTTTGCCCTCTTATGAAGAGCTGAGGGAAGGGTTTGAGCCTGATGAGGATTCTTATCAAGATGAAGAGCCTTTAGATCATGAATCTTCTGATTCTTCAGAAAGAAATATTGGGAATCCTACCCCTTTGGCAGCAAGCTTCAATAGGAGAGAAGAGAAGAACCGTCTTGCAGCAAGGATTGCATCCCATCTTTGGGGCGGAGAATCCCAGTCTCTAGATTATTTCAACAGGCTGGGCATCACAGAGGTTTTAGAGATGTCTTATGCAGACCATAAGCCCCTTAAGGTATCAGTTGCTCTTAACGGCGGTCTTAGAAGGGCTTTCTATGCAAAGCCTTTTGATATGAGGCGTCTTGCAGGGCTCGAGCTTGTTCACTTGCTTTCACCAGATAAGTATAATTTTTCTGCTTCTGGTCAAGCGATCTATGAAGATGAAGTGCCTGGTATTGAAGCAGAAGATTTTGAAGCAAGGTTTCCTGGAAACCCTCTGCGAAATAAAGAGTATG
>CAZGIN010000031.1:0-10156 GCA_964526585.1 uncultured Methanosarcinales archaeon | reverse complement strand
AATTTTCTTACTCTCATCAACAACATTACGAACATAACCCTCCAAGAATCTCTTAGCTTTAATCCCTAAATCCTCAACAACCAAATTCCTTCTCTCAAAACGAGCAGAATATCCTAGAATACGACCAGCCAGATCTGAGTCATCCAAAAAAGAAACAGCCCACTCATTAAAGTCATTCGGCAAGCCTAAATTAGCCCTATTTCTATGCCAATAATCATAAAGATTCTTATGAGAACCCTTATGCCTATCTATCTTGACACCCCTAACAATATCAAAGGACTGAACATAAGTGAAAAAAGAAACCTTTTGATTCTTATCAATAATATGCGCCTTATAGCTTCCAAAAAGCATCCTGGCCTGAACATCCGGAGGATAAGCAGTAGGAAAATTCCCAAAATGCCAATCCCTAACATCCTGCGAAGCAGACTGAAGAATCCACAAATCAAAACTGTCAGGCAGACCCTTCTTATCCCTATTCTCGCACCAGTGAGAATAAAGACTTTGCTGAGAACCCTTATGCTTACCTAACCTAACACCATTTACACAATCAAAAATACGGGCAAAAGAAGTAATAGAAACCTTTTCACCATCACCCTTAACAATGTGAATGACGTAACCATCCAGCAACTTAGAAACACGATTATTGAGAATAACAGACTTAAATGCCTCCACCACACTCTCGGAAATACTCGACTTATAATTATGAGGAAGTTCCCTATCAGAACTGACCTTGAACAAATTCTCATTCTCCTTGAACAATTTGTAAAAATCAACACGATCGTCTAAAGATAACCCCAAGTATGCTTTGAGATTTCTTAAGTCTCTCAAGTTCTGCATCAAATCAGGACGCACATCTGTTTCAGTCATGTAAGAATGCAATCTTGACAACTGCTCATCGTCATCGACAACAACATCAAGAATAACATGAGCAGGATCAAGATTCTTCCTCTCATAATGAAATATTGATGAAAACCAGTGCAACTCATCCTCGCTAAACAAAAACTCATGAGAAAACACTTTAGCATCAACTAAAGGCTTAATCAATTCTTCAAGTCCGGAAGATTCTTGGGAGCGCATGCAACCTCAACTCACCCGAGATAGTCTTTCATGTGGCCGTTTCCTGACGTTCCGAATACGATCCTTAGAGTCTCTTCATCGAACCCTGCAACTCCGTTGATAAGCAGATCAGTCAGGATCCTACGCTTTTCATGAAGATATCTGATACCTTCATCGACAGAACCATCAACCCCTTCATCATTGATGCAAGGATCTGATACAGCAAGATCTGTTGAATGCACAGTATTGATCTGGCCCCTACGATGCAGCCTGGCGTTCTGCTGGTCAGTATCATCAGGACAGTATTCAAGATCAATATGATAAACCCTTGACGAAGCGCTTAAGTCGATCCCGACATTCATTGTCTTGGACGTAGCAAGCAATACATAAGGAGTATTTTCAGTCTGGAACGCAATCCTTATCTGCCTGCGGTCTGCATCCTTAACGGTTCCGTCAACAACAAAAACCTTTCCATTATATCTTTCATCGAGCTGTTCAGCAAGGATCAATCCAGGAGGATCTTTCTTATCTCTTCTTGTGATGCCATCAGCAAGGCACGTATAGATAACTGATTTTCTTCCCTGAGCCTGATCAGCATCGATAAGACGGAAAAGCGCATCATACTTTGCAGACCTGCCGTTCTTGCCATGGTAATAATCTCCAACAAGCTGAGGATCCTGAGAACAAAGACGCAAAAGATAAAGCTTTTGAGTGCTTGTAAGATCATTATCAGCAAGTATCTCAAGATAAGCCTCCTTCTGAGCAGGATATCCTGAAAAAGAGATATCCATAGAATGCTTGATCAACCTCGGCAAGCCGGCAACAGCATCCTCAAGACGCCTTCTCAGCATACGAGGCTTAAGCAATGAATGTATAAGCATAGGCTTCAAAGCCATGTCATCCAAGAACTGCTTACGGGTATATTTAGGAGTAAAGCGCTTATTCTTAGCATCCCAAGTTCCTTCAAGCAGAGTTATGACTGTTCCCAAATCATCAGGACTCCTTGGAACAGGAGTGCCTGTAAGCAGCACTACATATTCTGAAGCCAGTGCCAGCTCTTCAAGAGCTTTTGTACGCAACGCACCTGGATTCTTAGCATAATGGGATTCATCACAGATGAGCATATCAAAACCGTACTCTTTCAGCTTATTCTTCATTGTCTGAGCATCAGAGATATGGCTGATCGCAACACTGCATCTTGCTGCATCTGACTTGGATTTAACCCATGAAGGAACCTCTCCAATAACATCAATTATATCCTGTTCGATCTCCTTATGGGTGCTGCGCCCCATAAGCTCTGCAGATTCCTCATCAAGAGCTTTCTTACGCTCATTGTGAAGTGCAGCATCAGCATCATCCTCATCAGAATCATCCAATGCTTCACTATGATTAGTTACATAATCCTTAATGTCTTCAAGGCCCCATCTGGAACGCGAAAGCTTCTCATAGTTGACAACAACAAACTGCGGATCGCGCTTAAGCTCTCCTTTGACAAGCCTTTCAAGATCATCATGCGAATCTATGACATAAGCCCTGCCATTTCCTTTCTCATCAGAAGCCTCATCCTCAAGATAAACATGTACTCGATCAGCCCATTCATGACGCATGTTATAAGGGCATACGACAAGAGCCGTTATGCCTCTCTTCTCCCTCTCTTCGATATAAGGGACAGAAAGCACAGCCTGAGCAGTCTTTCCTGTACCCATAGCGTCTGCAATAAGTAGCCTCTTCTCATCACCGACCTTCTTCAATCCGATAAGCTGGTGAAGAGCAGGAAACCTGACTGTAAGCTTCTTGTAAAGCTCCGCTCCTGTGATAGTCCCGCCATTGAACACTTCTGAGAATAATCTTTTTCCTTCATACCAGAAATTGCCTACCTTAATTCCAATAAACTGCTCCAGCTCTTCTTGGTTATACCTGAAATCAGGCCTGATAACCTCAACAAGAGCCTCAAGGTTAGGGATCTTCAAAGCAGGATTACGGATACGCTGCTTAGCCCCTGGAACCTCAATATGCCAGATATCATCTATAAAAGCATAAACCCTATCATAAACAAGACGCATCAATGATCCTTCGTTATGCTTGTCCCTAAGGCCTTCAACAGTCTCAAGAAGATCAGCAAAATAATCAACCTGCTCATCAGCATCCTTGAAATAAGATTTTTCCCTGAACAGCTGGTTCATCTTGCTGTTCACTAAAATGTCAAGAACAACAGGATAACGATCTATCAGGGAAGCAGACTGCTCCATAAGGGGCCTTCCAGCGTCTCCGCCTTCAAGCTGAGCTGTATCGCCAAGATATTCTCTTAAGCCTCCATAGACTTCCATAGCAGTCTTGACATTGATATCTCCCGTCTCAAGCAAGCTTATGATCATAAGCTGTTCAGTTAATGTAAGATTAGTATCCTTAAGTATGTCCTTATAATTATTCCAAAGGTGATTAGAATCTTTTAATTTTTTGATCTGCTCCTCTTCTTTTTTTACCAAGACGTCCAGGCTTGCCTGGATAGCCTCTTTCAGCATAAGATTGTTAGAAACATCGATAGATTCTATAGCTCTGCCCAATATCTGCGCAGGATGCAGACCAGTGCTGGCCTGAAGTTCGGCAAAAACAGAAGCCTGGTCAGGTTTTGCCTCGACAAAACGATCTAAAGTGAAGGATTCCTGCATACTTGTCCAGTTTCCAGTGACAACTCCAAGCCTGAATCCTTTTTGATACCAATTGATGTAAGCCTGGGCTGCTTTATTCAACTCTTTGATCTCATGATTAGTATAGCTCATTTATTACCCCTCACGAGCATAAATCTACTTTCTATTTATAAATCTTTCTATTATTTGTTACTGTTGGGTGGTTAAATGGATTAGATAGCTGATTAGGGCTCTGCTTAGTCGCACGAATTAAATTGGCTTAAAATCAAGAAATAAAAAACAAAAGGGACTCGGCGGGAGCCGAAGTTAGGGCTCTGCCCTCACCCAACCCGTGGTCAAGTGCGACATAAACTTTGTTTAGTCGCACGAACCTGCTACAAACACTAAAAGATCAGAACAAAAAAAGAAAAGGGCGGCCGGCGGGAGTCGAACCCGCTCCACAGGTTTGCTATGGCGCACCATGCACGACAGATGCGCGCTCCACAGACCTATATACTAACCGTTATACTACGGCCGCCGTGACAGTGAACTGAAGTTTAGAGCGATTTATAAAAGTTTATACTACTTGGCTCTGTAGAAAGTCTCATATTACAGCCAGCTCGCCTTGGATGTAAAATTTCTAACTGACCTGCTCAATAAATGCTTTGCATTTCTTGGCACACAGAAAGCAGGGCTTTCTGTTGTTGCCCGACGGGCGCCATTGTCAGATTAGCTTAAAATATGCAAAAGAGTCTCGCCCTTAAGGCTGTAAATCGACTTTTTCTACAGAGCCTATCTACTTCCTAAGAATCTTCTTCTTGATCTTCCTCTTCTTGGCTTCCTTGATCTTATCGAGAAGATGCCTGAAGTCCTTCTGCTCCTTAGAAGAGATGTGGCTGATGTCGAGCTTCTCAAGCTCCTTGAGGCGCCTGATGTCTTTCATCTCTTTCTCCTCGATGCCGACCATCTCCTGCTCTTCCTTATGAAGCTTGAGGTCTTCCTTCTTCTGCTGCAAAGACTGGAAGCCAGATATATACACAAGAAGGATAGCTATGAATATGACATTCATTATCAGAGCGACAACAGTCTCCAAGCCAGCTACAAACCTCGCAGCAGTGCTGACAGGAGTAATATCACCATAACCGACAGTAGCAAAAGAGATTATGCTGTAATAAAGAAAAGCGCCGTAAGAAGGAGCAGTATCAGACATTATAAAACTGCGGGGATTGGTTATCTCGATCTCATAATAAGTATAGGCAAAACCTGATATGTACATCATGACGATAGCAACATAAACTCCAATCACAAGAAGCTGCCTGTGCTGCTTGAACCATTCTTCAATATTGGAAGTCATGCCCAAAACCTCAGGAACATAGATGAATGTCAGGAGAAGATATGTGGAGAGATATGTGATCTGAGTCAAAAGCCAGCCCCACTGGCCTGCTATAAGAGAAGGGATTGTCATAGCGATGCCCATGACCCAGATACCGATAAGCGCAAACCTTATGCCCTGGACATTCTCACGCTTCCTTATGAAAGGGATGATGACTGCAAATATGACCAGGGTGAAGAAGAACATCAATATCTCAACAACAATCCTGACAGAAGTCTGGAAGAAAGATGTGAGAAGCCTTCCTACCATAAAGGATATTATCAAGGATACAACAATCGGGATAAAGAACAGGAGATTATAGAAAACAAGCTTTCTTATTGAGATGTCTTCCTTAGAATCATCAATGTGAGAACCGGATGCGCGCTTCAACTGCATAGGAACGCCTCTTTTAGAAATTCTCTTCCTCAAACTCATCCAGCCACCTCTTTAAGACAAACCAGTCACTTTACTTTAAAAACTTTTCTTGTGAAAGCGATGATATAAGGTATAAAGAAAGACAACGTAAACACCAAAGCCAGAAGAAGAGGGCTTTCAGGAGAATTCTTCTCTCCAATGGAGACTATGATATGGTTAGCGTAATGAGTGGAGAAATAAACGTTAAGGACAGCTACTATAGTGATTATAACAAATGAGAATATATGATGGCTGCGCTTGATGTTATCAAGATCCCCTATGAGGAAGACAAAGAAATAACCGAATATGACCGCAAGAATGACCGCGACAGGATAATAAAGCCAAAAAGGTGTTAAGGCGATAAGAGGGATAAGCGCAACAGGAAGCACTATATTCTCGAACACAGCCACTGCAAGCACGATCCAGAAGATAAAACTATCAAAACCTTTCACCAAAGAAGACTTCTTGGATTCTCCATATTCAAGAACCCTATTGAGCTTCGATACCTCGTGAGGATGCCACCCTTTTTTCGGTCTCATTGTTGCCTTATTCCTGGCCTAAGATCTGGCCTTCAACATACTCCAGAAAATCTGAAGTCCGGTTATAATACTCGCTTATGATATCAATAGTGATCTCAATCTTAACCTCATCAAGATCTGAAATCATCGTTACATGACGCCTGAACTCACTCCTTGCTGAATAAGGAGCTCTCAATATGCGCCTGAGCAAGAAGTAAAATTCCGTATGATTAAGGAATGTCTCGCGATTTGAATACACTTTCTTGAGAGCCTCGACCTTCTCCTTTGGAGTTTTTGGGATCTCATCGATCTCTCTGTCATCCTGGGCTTTTATCAGGAGAGCTTCTATGACAAAATTATAGGTATTGATAAGGCGCTCTACCACGTTCTTGATAACATCTGCAGTACGCGTATACTTAAGCGAGACGTAAAGCAAGTGATCAGCACGCTTGAATTCCTGATGAGCATTAAACAATGATTCTTTCATTAACAACCTTCTCCATAAACACTAAAAACGCCTTTGCGTTTGAAGTGTACTGCCTCAACCTTTCGGGGGAGAGTATCTTCATATTATAGTCATCTGCACATATCACATAACTTGAGCCTCTTTGAAATTCCATAGGAGACAAGTTATGCAGCACTATTATCTCTTTCATCTCAAGCATGACCTTGAGATGCCTTGGATCAACTTTCATCTTGCCTGAGCAGCTCTGCCTGAACAGGGCAAACTTAGCGTCAAAAGATTCTGGGATGTTTTGCCTGCAGTGCGCTAACAAAGCAGTCATAACATTTGACATGGACAGAAACAAATTCTCAAGCATAGGAATCATAAGCTTAGGATTCTTGGTGAGCTTCACCACCTGCTCTGCCTGCTCGGCAGCCTCCAAATAGCTGAATGCCTTTGCGTGAGCCTCCTCAACCCCTGCCATATACCATTATAAGAGTTTATCATTAATAAAACTATTCCTGGAGGGAGAGTATCGCCTCTGCCAAATCGCCATTATGGCTTTCGATCGCTTTTCTTGCAGTCTCTTCATCAACATTGGCCTGCTCCATGACAGTTTTTATGTCATCTTGGTTGATCTCAGGAGCGCTTGAGAGAGATTCCTCTCTTGGCTCGCCGACAACCTGATAAGTTGCCTGGCCCATCATGTTGACTTTAGAAACTGAAGGATTATCAAAGATAAGCTGCTTGTCCTTTGTCTTGATTATGACCTGGACCGCTTCGATCTCAACCTGAGAGATGCCCATCTTCTTCATAGCAGCCTGCATCTGACGAGGATTGACACCTGGAAACATCATATCACCTAGATGCCCAACCAGGAGGCACCAAACCTGTTAAGAAGTATAATGAGAAGCATTATGATAATAGACAACACTACAACATGACCCGGGCCAAACTCGATCTTTGAGCGGTACTCGTCAAAGTAACGCATGATGCCTGCGCCTGAAGAAGGCATTGAAATCTTGTCATTAGCCATTTCAAGGAGTAGCAGAGCGCAGTTTAAAAAGGTTTCCCAGGAAACCTGGATAGAACAGGGGGAAGCAGCCAGACAAGAAAACCGGCAAAAAATAAGAGCAAATAGACGAGAAAATATAGCGAAATCTTTATAAATAGACCTATACTCTTGATGCTTGGACGGTCATAGCGGCTTGGAACACCCGTTCCCAGTCGACCACGGAAGTTAAGCAAGCCAACGTTCCGGGGCGTACTGCACTGACGTGCGGGAGACTCGGAAAGCTGTCCTCTTTTTTTAAAATATTAAACAAAAAATATATCAACTATTCATAGCTCTACCACAATAGACTTGTCCTTAGGATCAACATCTTTTATGATCTTGTGATCCTTGAGCTTTTTCTTTATGTCCTGCAGAGAATGCGATTTTTGGGCTTCTTTTAATTGCGTGAGGATATCGTTTATGAGCTGGTATTTTTCGTAGATCAGATCAGCTTTCTTCTGCGACTCTTCAGATTCAGACTCAAGAGCTTTTATCTGCGCATTTTGGGTTTTGATTATCACTTCATACTTGTTCAGCTTCTTGGAATACTTTGACTTGACAACATTTGATTTTTCCTCCTCGATATGGGCAGATAGGATGGAATCCAAAGCCTCGTTGAAAGAAGGAAGCTTTTCCGGATTGTTGTAACCAGAGACTTCAATCGGCGTGATGTTTAGGATTTCAGATTCATTTTCGTTTTTTCCCCTGTAGATGAAGCCTTTTGGTTTGCTCTTCAGAATCTTCTGGATACTGGAGAAGATATCCTTTAGCTCTTTATCCAGCAGAACTTTCTTGTCTTTTCTTATGTTTGACAATGCAAGGACTTCTTCAGCATACAATCCTCCCAAGCCAATATCCATAGCAAGAGCCTTGACGATATCACGGTCAGACTTTTTGATGGCCTGCTCAAACTGATTAAGGCCTGCATCAAATATGTTGAAATCGCGCTTAGGATAAGAGTAAGTTTCGCCCCTCCTTATAATGCGGTCTTTCCAATCCTGGTTGTCTAAAGGAGAGATTATCTTAAGCTTGTCATCTGTCAGGATTATGTTTCCTTTTGAGAACAATTCTATGAAAAGATGATATGAAGCATTTTTGCTTGCTAATACAATGTCAACAATGCGTTCAGCACCAAGCTGAGCTATGGAAGCAATCCTTGCGCCGCTAAGATGTTTTCTAAGGATCGTGCAGAACTTTGGAGGAGACTGAGGATTCTCCCCTTTTGATCTTGTCAGAAACATGAAGTTAGGAAGTATCCTCAACATAAGCTTGCCTTCTCCTGACTTGTGGAATATCAGCAAGACTTCTTTTGTCTGCGGCTGAAATATCTGGTCTATCCTTGCATCTAACAAAACCTGAAGCTCTTCAACAAGAAATTTCAATTCGATCGAAGCAAGATCCTTTTTCATGATGAGAAAAATAGAGGCTTAATATATAAATCTACTTGACTGTAACGCACTTAGCAAGATTTCTGGGCTTATCAATCGGCAGACCTTTCTTTGCAGCGATGTAATAAGCCATAAGCTGGCCTACAATACATGCTAAGATCGCAAACTTGCCGTCATTAGAAGTACTGATCTTAATGTTTCCATCCATCTCATTAGTGATCTTGATTATCTTTGCGCCCCTAGCTTCCACCTCATCAGAGTTAGAAAGCATGTCCAGATCATTGTTAGGTATCAAAGAGATGACCGGAACATCCGGCTCTATCAAAGCCAAAGTGCCGTGCTTAAGCTCTCCGCCCATCATGCCTTCAGCATGTATATATGTTATCTCCTTGATCTTCAAAGCGATCTCTCTTGAAACAGGATAGCTTAAACCTCTTCCCAAGACGTACATATCCTTAGCAGAAGATATGCCTTCAGCGATAGACTTGATCTTTTCTTTCTGATCCAAAACCTGCTGGATGCGCACAGGAAGGTTGTCAAGATTGATAGTAAAACCGAACTCTTTTGCTATCGCAGCAAGCAAAGCAGCCTGGTTGACAAAAGCTTTTGTAGAAGCTACGCATATCTCCTGGCCTGCCAATATATTAATGGATAATTCTGACATGCGCTGGATAGTTGAGTAAGGGACATTCACTATAGAAGCTATCCTAGCATTTCTTTTCTCAGCATATTTCAAAGCTTCTATCACATCCATGGTCTCTCCAGACTGAGAGATAGCAATGACAAGAGAATCCTTATCCAAGAATGCAAAGTTCTCAAACTCAGAAGCTATCAATGACTGCGCTTCCATCCCTGACTTATGAAGATAATATACTCCTAATAGCGATGCGTGGTAGGAAGTTCCGCATGCTACAAAAACAACCTTCTGGGATTCCTTTATTAGATCTATGAGCTTCTCGAATTCCTGTTTCTGCTCATTTTTCAGGGAGAAAAGCAGACGCTGCACCACTTCCGGCTCTTCCATTATCTCCTTGATCATAAAATGAGGATAATCCTTCTTATCGGATAAGTCCTGAGCCAATTCAAAAGCCTGCACGATCTTGTTCCTTTCCCGGCCTTCCTTGTTATAGAACTGATACTCATCCTTGTCAACTACAGCAAACTCATCATTCTCAAAAAAGATGGCCTTATTAGTTAAATCAGAGAAAGCATAGATATCTGATGAAAGTATAAACCTGTCTTCAGCGATCCCTAAAACAAGAGGAGAGTCCCTTTTCAACGC
>CAZGIN010000030.1:0-10217 GCA_964526585.1 uncultured Methanosarcinales archaeon | reverse complement strand
AGGAAGCGACCGAAGTACATTGACTTGGCTGAGCAGCAGAAGCGAGAGAACTTCAGAGAGATCATGAAGTTCGGTGGTCCCATCCTCATGATCTTTGGCCTACTACTGGTGGCGATGCACTGGTCTTAGTTTTGGGTACCATGGGCGATAGTCTTGGCACTTTCAGGCCTGCTTTTGTGAGCCATTCCTTTTCTGCATGCCTGTCTGATTCCCAGTGGATTATCCCTTTGTTGCCGTAGTATTTGGGCTTCATCTTCTGCACATTTTCCTCTCCCATGTATGCTATGAAGCTTCCGTGGGGGATTATTATCGCGTTCTTGCGCACAAGCTCTTCCTCAACTAATGGAAAATCCTTGTAAGAATCAACTATTATTATCTCGTCCGCAACTCCAAAGTTCTTGTATACTTTTGCGTGCTTCTCAGTGCAGACTGCTATTGTGCTGAATCCTTCATCCCTTGCCCCCTTCAGGATCTGCAGAGCTGTATGGCTGCCTATTGTGGCTATTTTGGGCTTCTCCATCGTTTCTGATAGAAACCTCCTTTTTATATAGGTTATGGTAATGGAGTATGTAATTACTATCAAGTGATAAAAAACAGAAAGATTTATATAGTTCCTACTTGCTATATGCTCTTTATGGGGGAAAAACTCGAAGATATACTTGAAAGAGGAATAAAGCTTATCAAAACAGATAGAGATAGTGCTAGGGTTTATCTTGGCAGTTGCAGGGATTCTCTTAATGAGGAGCTTAAGAAGCCGCAGCCAAGTGATGTAAAGCGTTTTCTTCTGAATTCTGCGCTTAAGGCTGGTTATTACATAGGTTATATCCACTTTATAGAGCAGGATTATGAAGCTGCTGAGAGATTCATGCAGCCAGCTGTTGAGGTTGGAAAATACAGCCCTCTTGAGGCAGCTTCTATGGCTTTAGGCCTGGCTGAGGCTAAATATGAGATTTCTGCAGCTGCAAACAGGAAAGGAAACCCTGCTTTTGCCAAAAGAAAATGCACAGAATCTTATGATCTGTTCAAGAAGGCTGCTGTATTGTTCAGTGATAATCCTGAATCTGAGCACAATTGGTTATGCCCTGATTATTTTAAGGCTATGCTTGGGAAAGGTAAGAGTGCTAATAGGGTTTCTGAATTCAAGACAGCCTATGATTCATTATCTGTATTGACTGGGGTTATAGCATCTGCTCCGGCTAATCTGATATCTCCTTTCTATCTGGAGCTGGCAAGATCTGAGATAGGTTTAAGGAAATATAGTGAAGCTGCTTTGCATCTGATGGAAGCTCAAAAGTCAGATCATGTTGATAGGCTTTCTCAAAGCGAAAGAGTAAAAGTTATTGAAAGAGCTAGATACATAAGGGCAAAGCTTCCTGCTTAAAGCTAAACTATTTATACTCCAACTTTTCTGGATTGTGTATGATTGACTATATTGTGCATATCATAGCCATTCCTATTCTTCTTATCGCTTCTTTCATTGATTTTCGCTCAAGAGAAGTTCCGGATACGTTAAGCTATGGCCTTATCTTCATAGGATCAGCTTTCAGCATAGCTGTCTCGATATTATCCTGGGATTATCATCCTTTGCTGTACAGTCTTGCAGGCTTCATAATATTTGCTGCATTCGGCTTCTTGGCTTATTATACAGGCCAGTGGGGAGGAGGAGATGCAAAGCTTTTGATGGGCTTAGGTATATTGTTAGGATTCCCGCTTAACTTCCAACTTGATGGCTTTTTTATCTCGTTCTTCATCAACCTGCTCTTCGCAGGAGCTGTATACGGTTTGTTATGGATAGTTTATCTTATATTTGCTAACTTCAAGAAGTTTAAGGAAGAATCTTCTAAGTTCATGGCTAAGCGCAGCATGATCATAATAAGAAGGGTCACCTTGTTCTTCTCCTTTGGCCTGCTTGCTGCTTCTCTGATAATCTCAGATATCGAGTTCAAGATATTCTTTGCTTTGCTCGCTTTATTCTCGTTCATGAGCTATTTCATCGGAGCATACGGCAAGATCGTCGAAAAGTGCTGCATGATAAAGACTATCCCGATAGAAAAGCTTACTGAGGGAGACTGGATAGTGCATGATATTAAGATAGGCGGCAAAAAAGTCTGCAGCGCCAAGGATCTAGGCATATCAAAGAAGCAGATCAATATCTTGCTTAATTACAAAAGAAAAGGAAAGATAAAAGAGATAATGATAAAAGAAGGCATCCCTTTTGTGCCCAGCTTCCTTTTGGCATACTTATTTACGATGTTTTTCGGGAACGTGTTGTTTTTGTTCGCTTTTTTCTAAATCGCAAATTTCTCCTTCCCTTCATACACTTTTACTGCAAACTCAACGTCTTTGTCTCCTAAGGTGATAGCTGAGATAGCATCTGCCATCCTTACTGCTTCGTCAAGCTTCTTCTGATGAACATTTCTTCCTGTTGCGTTTCCTGAAGCACCTGAAACATGTATCTGGTCATGCAGCTGCTGCAGGAATTTATTTGTATCAGTGCTTGAGCCTCCTGCGCATACCACTTTGCATCTTCCTGCAGAAAGTATAGCTTCTTTGAACAGCTCCTTAGAGTCTCCGCCTTCTTTTTTAGGATAATTTACTTTTACAAAGTCTGCTCCTAGGCAGCATCCTGCTCCTGTTGCGCCTGCTATTAAGTGGGGATCCTTCTCGTCTTTAACTGCCTTTCCGCGAGGATATATCCAGAACACTACTAATAATCCGTTCTTGTGCGCCTCTGCAACAACATTTGCTGCTTCTCTCATCATCTCTGATTCGTATTCTGATCCTAGATAGATCGTATACCCTACTGCAAGTATCTTTAATCCTGAATTTTTCTTGAGATCCATAACTTGCTGCACGCTCACCAGCTGCCTGCTCAGAGGATCTTTCTGTGATGTTTTCACAAGATGGGTTTTGGAGTTCAGCTTTACAAGGTACTGTACATCTTTGTAGTCCATGCCGTAATGGCTTACTAATCCGTATTGTGCTGCAAACACTCCGATAGAAGCTTTTGACGCTATCCTGAACAGGTGTTCTGGCTCGTTATCATCTGCAGGTATCGGGCCTAAGCTCGATTCACCGTAGAAATCGTCGTTGAGATGCTCTATCTTCTGGTCGCCTGCGAATAGCATCAATCTTCCGGTGTTTCTTGTGATCGCAAGGTAATTCTTGGCATATTCTTCCTTCATGTCTTGAGGAACATCTGCCGGTATCTTTACATCTTTTTTTTCTATCTTCATCTCTAACACCTCATCTTTTTAAGAACTCTTCAGCTTTTTCTACTTCATGTTTTGATCCGATGTATATCGGGCTTCTTTGATCTAATGATTCTGATGATAAGTCCAATATCCTTTCTTTTCCGTTTGTGGCTTTTCCTCCTGCTTGTTCGAATATGAATGCCATGGGCTCAAGCTCGAATAGGCATCTGAGCTTTCCTTTTGGTGCATTCACTAATGCTGGATATGTGAATATCCCGCCTCCTTTGATCAGCACTTGGTTTATGTCTGGGACAAATCCTCCGCTGTATCTTAGTTTGTATCCTTCGCTTTCAAGATAGTCTATATACTCCTTGTGCTGTGCTGTCCAGTCTGATTTTTTTCCTCCTGGGCTGTATATCTTTCCTTTCTCTTTGAGCATTATATTATCTTGTGACAATACGAATTCTCCTTGGGGGTTTAGCACAAACTCGTGCACTCCTTTTCCTGTTGAGTACACTAATGTTGTCAGGGGCCCGTATAGGATGTACATTGCAGCTATCAGGTTGCTCCTGCCTTTCACTATAAGGTCTCCTTCATGTATCCCTATTATTGTTCCTATAGCGAGATTTGTGTCAACTAATGAGCTTCCGTCTAATGGGTCTACAGTCACAGAATATTTTCCTTCTTTTTGAGTTAGCAGCACAACTTCATCCTGTTCTTCTGATGCGAATTCTCTTACTAAGTTTGAATGCCTGAACCGCTCCATAAGTATCTTGTCTGCTTCTTTATCAAGCTCAAGCTGCTCTTCTCCGTATAGGTTCTTTGTATCAGAAAGTTTCCTGTTTGCTTCTCCTATCTTTGCAGATATATATTTAGATGTAACTGCTATGTTGACTATAAGCCTTCTAAGATCTTGCTCTATCTCGTTTTGCGTCAGATGCGTCCTTAGGTCAACTTTATTCATCTCTTACACCTTAGTAATACCTAGTAGGATGCAAATGTTGCTTGTTTATAAGCATTATGGTATATTTTTATCAGTTTTTTCTCAGGAGCCATATCATGTCAATGATCACATATGCTCCTATTATTACAGAGAATAACAGCATAGCAGAATTAAGAAGGTTTATGCCTGTCAGGGCAAATAATAACAGCAGCCCATATACATAGAATCTGGGTCTCAGCACATACCTATGCGGTTTTCCTTCTCTGTTCCTGTACAATGTAAGCATCACAAGCAGTGCATATAAGAAAGAATATGTTATCCCTAATGCTAAGCTTGCTATTCCTGCAATTCCCATGCCTGTTGATGTGGCTATGATAGTAGTCTGGTCTCCTATAACATCTATCGTGCTTCCTTTTTTTGTTACTTTTTTCAAAGCTCTTGCGAGCGCTCCGTCAAGCCCGTCTAATATCAGGGCTGCTGCAAGCCAGATCACTGCTCCAGTTAGATTATGCACCATGACTACTGATGCTATTATCCCGAATGCAGCAGAAAGCAGAGTGATCATATTTGGGGATATCTTGAGCAGTGTAAGGATCGTTATAAAAGGATAGAATATGATTGATTTTATCTTCTCGAGCTGTTTCTGCATCTTCTTCTCAGCAGGGCTCCAGACATCATAGTATTTTGCCATCTTGTTTAACTGACAACTGTAATATATAAATTGTATGCCTTATTTGTTTATAAGTCACCTTTCTTTGCATATTTTAATGCTAGAGATTTTATGGGGCCTTAAGACAACTTCAGCTTTTGACGTATGGTCTATTGAGCATGTTCTGTCAGGCATCTCTGTCGGCACTGTCTATAAGAAGCGCACTGCAAAGAATATTGAAAGGATCGGCAAGCATCTTCATGCCAACCATCCTGCTGTGATAAGGCTTGAGCTGATAGGTGTATTGTTCATAGCTTATCTTTGGGAGGCATTTGAGCATTATTTTGAGCAAGGTTTGTTAGGGGCAAGAGTTGCCTATTGGTTTCAGGGGACTGAATTCTGGATGAACCGCCTTATAACAGATCCTTTGATGCTTGTTGTTGGATATTATTTTGCCAAGAGATATCCTGTTTTAGTCATGCCTGCAAGGTTCTTCAGCATATTCTGGACCCTCATACATGTATTTGTGTTCCCTCACAGCATGTATCTGCAGCAGTTCTTTTAAGAAGAAGTTTCTTAGTATTTTTTAGCATATCTTCCAAGTTCCAATAGGAGTGTCCATCTCTTGACATATCTTTCTTTGCATTTCCACTTTTTTATCAGATCTTTTGGATCATTTTCAAGAATCTGGGTTGCCCTGTCCAGTACAAGGTAAAAGTGATTTCTTGTCTGTGGCCTGGCTGCTCTGTCAAAATATCTGATAGTATGGTCAAGTGCTATATATTCCATCGATGCTGGATCCATGCTTTGCAGCTTTTGCCTTTCTTGCCTGATCACAGTATCCTGCACTCTTCTGAATATCTGTCCGAATCTCATAAAAGATATTCCTGATCTGTCCTGCAGCTCATATATATCTCTTGTCTCAGGAGTATACAGGTCCTTTACCTTGATATACTCTCTTGCTTCATTCAGGAGAGTGCATAATTGAGGTATCCCTTTCTCTTCTAGCTTGGTTCTTACATTCTTCACCCTTATTCCTGCAGTTCCAGTTGATAGTAATTGCCTTTCTAGATATTTTATATCAGGATCCAGCCTTTCTCTGAGTATTCCTTCCATATATTCAACAATGCTGTCGCCTTTCTCAGGTATCAATGCATCTATAGAAAGGCTTGTTACAGGCGCTGGATCTTTTGTTTCCTGTTCTGCAAGCTCTTGCGCTTCTGCAAATTCTCTTCCTGACAGGCCTGTAAGGGTCATCAGTTGGATAAGACTATACCCCTCTCCTAATCTCTTGATATCCTCTGCAGCTTTTCGGATACGTTCTGCTGCTCCTTTAGAAATATTTTTTCTGCGATTTGCGTTCATACCATGCTTAGAATGGCTTTTTGTTTAAAAAATTAATGTACTTTACTACTCTAAAGTACTGGGGATTAGATAAAAGATCTGTTCTGATCATCCTTTCATCTTTTTTGTGATGTAGAGCTTTTCCTTGCACTTGTCGCATTCAAAGACTACTGCATCTGCAGCAACTTTTTTGCCTGGCATCTCAGGATCTTCGATCTTTACTTTCTTTCTTTTGAACGGTACTTGTTTTTCTGCTGAGTTGCCGCATTTTGGGCATACATACTGTACGTTGCATGTCAGCTTGTCTTCATATGCTTCTTTTTCTTCAGAATATCCGCATTCAGGGCATTCGTACTCTGTTGCCCTTATCTTTGGCTTTCCTGTCTTGGGATCCTTGGGTTTGCCCATCTTTGCTTTCTTGCATTTCGGGCAGTCCTCTTTGAACACCCAAGCTACAACATTTCCGTTGTTGTTAAGCTGTCTTCTTGTGAAATATACGCATTCATCCATCGATTCTGGAAATTTAAGTGTCATCAGATCCACCTCATATCCAGCCTCTTCAAGATTACTATTTAATCTTTTCTATTATGTCTGCAGGTCAGTATCAGCAGTCCAAAATTACTTGTTCATCTTATCCTTTTCACTTCTATGCAGACTGCATCTTCTAGCACTCTTATCTCTCTTGGGCATATCTCATATTCATATTTGTTAGAGCTGCAATAATCAAGTATCTTCTTTTTCTCATCTTCATCTTTAAACTTGACTGCAACAACAATCCCATTTCCTTCTGGATGGATTATCTTATACTCTTTCAGTTCGGATTTTATCTTTCCGCATATTGAATGAAGCTTTTTCATCCTTGAGGGAAGTTCATCCAGAGCTTTGCTCAATTTTATATCATCAATATTAAACTCCTCAAAATCTATCTTAACATCTTCTTTGAAGCTTGCGAATCCTCCCTCTCCGATCCAGACAGGCTTCCATTTCCCGAAGCTGCAGATAAACGCATCAGCATAATTCCCGTCAACATAATCTTCTCCTATCCCGCCTGATATGTCGCATACGACAAATATTCCTTTCTCTTTGCAATGAGAATATATCTTCTTCATGTCCTGCTCTATAATATATCCCGCAGGGTTTGCATACAATAGTACAGATCCTTTCTCGATATCCAGTTCCTCTATAAGGCCATAATCTGTACTAAACCTAAACACATCAAATCCAAGCTTTTTCCCGATCTGGGGGTATGTCATCCATCCTCCTTGGTCTGCGATATATAGATTGGAAAAACCTTTTGACTTGCAGTATTTCAAAGCTAGTTTTATCGATTCATTTCCTCTTTTTGTGAAATAAAGGCTTTTATGCCCTGTAAGCTTCAGAATTCTTTCTTTCATATTCTCTCAGGCATGTTGCTCATTATGCCGTCTACTTTCATTGCTTTGAATTTCTCTATGAGTTTTGGATTCTCTACATGCCATACAAACACTTTGAAGCCGTGCTTCTGGAACTTTCTCACAGTCTTTCTTGTCAGCTGCTTGTTCGAATAGTATGGATGGAAGCTGTATGCTTTGAGATCTTTGCACCATTTGAGCATTGTAGAATAAGGGAATGCATATTTCCTCAATACTCCTATCCTTATGTTTGGGCACATCTTCCTTACTTTCACTAACGGCCCTTTGAAGAATGAGCTTATCACTACTTTATCCTGCAGGCCCATGCTGTATATCGCATCGATAACTCTTTTGCTGAAGCAGTTTTTTAATTCAATGTTCACGTCGCATCTTCCGTTTATGAATGCCAATGCTTCTTCTATTGTTGTTATCTTCTCCCCGTTCTTCTGCCAGTATCTCCTAAGATTTTTGAACTTCATAGATGCTACTTTTCCTTTTCCGTCTGTTATCCTGTGTATCTTCCGGTCATGCACTACTACTGGAACCTTGTCTTTTGTGAGCCTTATGTCCAGCTCTATCATGTCAACTCCCATCTGTATGGCTTTCTCAAACGCTTCTAATGTGTTCTCAGCTGCATGCCCTGATGCTCCTCTGTGCGCTATCTTTAGCATTTTATTGGGATTCTCAGTTCATTATTTATATATGTTGCTCATTATCTCGCTTTATGGATTATTATGATCAGATAGCTGAAGGTTACAACAATCTTCATGAAGAGGAGCAGAAGAAGAAGCTTAGCATAATAAAAGAACATCTCCATCCTAAGAAAGAAGACAAGCTTCTTGATGTTGGCTGTGGCACTGGAATAAGTTCTGACTGGCCCTGCAAAGTAGTTGGAATAGACCCTAGCCAAGAGCTCCTAAAACAAAACCCACATCCTCACAAGCTCGCAGCAGCAGAAAACATCCCTTTTCCGGATAATTCTTTTGAATATATCATCTCGCTCACAGCTATCCAGAACTTTAATGATATTGAAAAAGGCCTGAAAGAGATCAAAAGAGTCTCAAAGCAAGACGCTGAGCTTGCTTTAACTTTCCTTAGAAAATCCGCTAAGAGGGATATCATCCTCGAGCTTATCCAAGATATCTTCAGTGACAAGAACATGATGGTTTTAGAAGAAGACAAGGATGTTATTGTCTTACTCCTCTAATATAATTTGATATATCTCCTGTGAGGTCAATTCAATCTCTTCTTTAGGCAGAATTACTCTTTCCCTTATTATCTGTTGTATTAGGAAAGACAGTGTCCTTAATGCCACATCCTCTGTATATTTTATAGTGCCTCTAGAAAATCCAAGTTCTTCACCGCCAAGTTCTTCACTGATTTCTTGCAGTGTTTTGCCGTCTTCATATCTTTTTTCTAATATTGTTTTTTCTTTTGGATCAAGCAGGTCAAGAGCAGATCTCATCAGTTCAGCCATCTCTTCTCTTTCTGCATCAGAATGTGCTGGATGTTCCATAGCTAATGCTGATTCTATGTTTTTGTCCCGATATTCCCCTCTTATTGTTTGAGGTATGCTTCCTATTCCTGCATTAGGGTCTTTGTTTTCTTGCAGTCGCAGGAAACTTTCTGCTGCAGAGAACATTCTGATCAGTCGATATTGCGAGATATCATATCCTTTTGTAGGGGGGATATCGCCCTGGGCCATATTGTCATGTCTCTCGCACAATTCAGGATTTATCTCTCTTAATGCATCATATATCGATTCAGCATTTGGGTCTTGCATATGTTTTCTTCCTGCTATCTCAACTGCTTCAGCTATGTCCTGTATTCTTTTATATTGTTCTTGTGGTATGGATATCACACCCTTTTGTGCAATATACGCTGTAAGTGCATTGTTGACGGCATTATTGATCTTGATACTATAATAATAGGATCCATCATGCTTTAATATTGCATCTAATAAAGCAGCATATCCCTCCTGTAGCATGTCTTCATCGCATTCATCTGGGAATCGCTTCTCTATTATCCTATGGACTGTACTCACATAATGCATAAATAAGATTTGGCTTGCATATTTTTTTATTGATTGAGACTTGTCTGACAGTTTTGAGACTATTACACCTACCTCTTCTCTTCTTAGTTCGCATCCTTCAACATAGTTCTCAAGCTGTTCTAGTCTGCTCATATTTATCATAACTGGACAGTAACTATTAAATCTTTCTAATCATATTTATATAATCCTGCTCCTACCAAATACTGATGATACCTATTGACGGCCCAAAGCAGGTTATACTGATAACTTCAAGAGAAGAAGTTGAGATATTAGGAAAGCTCACATTAAAAGAAGACATAACTGCAGCTACATGGCATACTCCTCTAAGCCTTGAGCCGATGCTTTATGCTGTTGTTGTTCCCTCAAATGCTTTCTGCTTGGATATAATCAGAAAATCAAGATCTTTTGTCGTCAACTTCATCTCTTTCGAAAAAAAAGAAGATGCCCACCACTGCGCAACACACCACGGAGCCCATTCTAACAAGTTTGAAGAAACTTCTTTCACAAAAGAAGAATCTTCTTCAGTCGATGCTCCTAGGATAAAAGAAGCTGCTGCTTTCCTTGAGTGTGAGTTAGTACAAGAGCTCCCTTTTGGTGACCACATCATGGTGATAAGCAAAGTGATGAATTCTGATGTAAAAAA
>CAZGIN010000029.1:0-10435 GCA_964526585.1 uncultured Methanosarcinales archaeon | reverse complement strand
ATCTAGATATCTTCTTGATAATGATGCAGATATTTCTTCTTCTGCGTTCGGTTTTATCATAGATTTTGATAGCGAAAAAAATTGTGAGGAAGATATTAGATCTTATGCTGAAATGCATGGCATCACATATCCTCCTGAAACATTAAATACGTGTACAGATGCAAGGTTGTTGGCATATAGCAGGAGAGATCGTTGATTTTCTGCAGGCACAAAACCCTTATATACCTTCATCCCCTTCCTTTTCTTATGAAATCCTGGATCAAGAAGTATGAGCCGAGTAAGATAGAAGGCATAATCGGGCAGGATGATGCTGTCTCTCAGGTAGTTGATTTTATTAAGAACTTCAAAGAAAAGAAGAAGAAAGCTCTCCTCCTCCATGGCCCTTCTGGGGTTGGAAAGACAATAAGCGTCTACGCCGCTGCTAACAAGCTTGATCTTGAGGTGTTTGAGATGAACGCCTCTGATTTTCGCAACAAATCTGGAGTTGAAGCCTCATTAAACCCTGTCCTAAAGCAAAGATCTTTGTTCTTCAGGGGAAGGATCATATTGATAGACGAGATTGATGGGCTTTCTGGAACAAAAGACAGAGGCGGCCTCCAAGCTGTAGCAAAGCTCATCGTTGATTCAAATTTCCCTATAATCCTGACTGCTGCAAACCCTTATGATAATAAGTTCTCATCCATCAGATCAAAAGCGGCTTTGGTGCAGTTCGATCCTCTTGATTATCAGGATGTGTTCCTTATACTCAAAAACATCTGCGAAAAAGAATCTATCAGTTACGACGAAACTGCTTTGAAAGGACTCTCCCGAAGGTGCGGAGGAGATGCAAGGGCAGCGATCAACGACTTGCAGACATTATCACAGCATAATTCATCCTTCTCAAGATCTGATCTTGAAGAGCTTGATTCAAGGAATCAGCTTGAGTCTATGCCGCAGGCTCTGATTAAGGTCTTAAAGAACAAAGAAGCATCGATCGCACTCTCAGCTTTTGATAATGTTGCTGAAGATATCGATCAGCAGTTTTTGTGGCTTGACGAAAACCTTCCTAAGGAATACAAGAATCCTAAAGATCTTGCTAAGGCTTACAACTATCTCAGCCGGGCTGATGTCTTCAAAGGAAGGATCAGAAGGTGGCAGCACTGGCGTTTCCTCTCATACATAAATGAACTGATCACAGCAGGAGTCTCGACTGCAAAATCTGAACGATCAAAAGAGTTCGTTAAATATGCTCCAACCAACCGCATCTTAAAGATCTGGCAGGCTAACATGAAATATGGCAAGAGAAAAGAGATCTCTAAGAAAGTTGCATTAAAAACACATACTTCTTCACGTAGAACATTGCAGGATACCATCCCATTTTTGAAATACATGTTCAAGGATAAAGCCTTAGCACCAAGGCTCACAGATGAATTCAGCCTGGATAAAGACGAGGCTGATTGGCTTAATAGCACATCTCGTTAATTGATGAATTTTCGCTTTCTTGCGTCAATTTTGTTTTCTGACGAGATTTGCTATAAGAAGTGATCTAGTATGTCACTACTTTGATTCCTTTTATTCTTTCGAAATGGCTCTTATTATCAGTTAATATTGTAGAGACTCCATTTGATAATGCAATTCCTGCGATCAGGCAATCCGTTTCTTCGATTCTTTTTCCTTCTTTTATCAGTCGTGCTGATATTTCTGCTGATCTGATTGCCGATTTGCGGTCAAGTTCTAGTTCTTTGATTGAATTGATAAATTCATTGAATCTTATCTCTTCATTTTTATTATTTCTTAGGTGGTGTCCTAAACTTATCTCAAATATATTCACAGTGGTGATAGCTTTGTTATTAGCAGAATTTACTGCTTTCACTGCATTTTCTTTGCCCCTAAGATAATCTATTAGGGCAGTACTGTCTAATATCATATTCCATACAGCTCCTTTAATCTTGTTCCTTTACGCATCTTTCTTATAGTGTTCTTCAGGTCTTCTGCTTCTTTATCGCTCATGTCGCTCCACATGCCTGCAAATTCAGTTATATCCTTCTTATCTTCTATTAGCCTGCGCAGTTCTTCTGAGAAGCTTTCGTCTTTCTTCTTAAGGGCGATCAACCTATCATAAACATCCTTCATTATTGTTATTGTTTTTGTTCCCATCAGTGTATGTGTACACATACACATATTTAAAACTTTTCTTATTCTTGAGGTAAATTCCATATGATTTGTTAATCATGACTTCTTTATAACCAGTTCCTGTTCATGGCCAGTGAGATTTCCGGTTCAAGTATCTGTTTTTCCGTTATTGCATGTTGAAGAATACTTCCACTCAAAAAGCGTAGCAGATCAATTTTAAGCAAACTTTTATTTATGTCCTTGCATACAGTTATTTGATGAGATATCCAAGAATATCAGATACTCCTGACAGGTTTGATCTGGAGGGAAACAAGCTTTGCAGGAACTGCGATAACCAGGTAAACGAAGGAAGAAGAAACTATTGTTCTGAGAAGTGCATGGAAGAGTTTAACAGAAACAATTCCTGGTATTTTGTGCGTAAGGATGTGTTAAGAAGGGATGGTTATAGGTGCAGTATATGCAAGAAGAGATACAGGAAGGCAGATCTGGACATAGACCATATAATTCCGATTCAGAAGATGAAGGATTTCTTCAATAAGGATAATCTTAGGGCTTTATGCAGATCCTGCCATAAGGCAAAGACTAAGCTTGACAGGGAGTTCTGGCCTGGGCAAAGCTAAGGTTGATTGGCTTAAGACACAGCTGTATAACCAAAAACCATTTAAAACCCCTTCAACTAATTCTCGAAATGGCATTGACAATTGATGAGATGGCTGCTTTCTGCAAGAGAAAGGGCTTTGTTTACCCTAATTCAGAGATCTACGGCTCTATGGCTGGGTTTTTCGATTATGGGCCGTTAGGTGTTGAGCTTAAAAACAACTTGAAGCGTGAATGGTGGAAGTTTCACGTCCAGCAGAGGGATGATATTGTCGGTATTGACGGCTCTATTATAACCCATCCAAAGGTTTGGCATGCTTCTGGCCATGTTGCTAATTTTGATGATGTCATGGTTGAGTGCAAAAAATGCCATGCAAGGCATCGTGCAGATCAATTGGTTGAGGATGCTTTAGATATCCAGGCTGATGGATTGAGTGCAGAAGACTTGACAAAGATCATACGCGAAAACAATCTTAAGTGCCCTAACTGCAAATCTGAACAGTTTGATGACGCTGGAAAGTTTAACTTGATGTTTTCCACTTTTGTAGGCCCTAAAGAGTCTGATGATACAAGAGCCTTCCTGCGCCCAGAGACTGCTCAGCTGATGTTTGCTGACTTCAGGCTTGTGCAGGAAAATGCAAGATTGAAGCTCCCTTTTGGTATCGCGCAGATAGGAAAGGCTTTCCGAAACGAGATATCTCCAAGGCATTTCCTTTTCAGATGCAGGGAGTTTGAGCAGATGGAGATTGAGTATTTCATCCATCCAAAGAAATACGATTGCCCTTTCATAAAAGAAGTTGAAGATCACAAGTTGAACATAATCTCTGCTGACATGCAGCAGAAGAAGACCAAAGAAAAAGAGATGTCCATAAAGGATGCTCTCAAAAACAAGTTGATCAAGACAGAGTGGCATGCTTATTGGCTTGCTAAGGAGCATGAATGGTTCACAAGCTTAGGGGCTGATCCCAAAAAGTTTAGGGCAAGGCAGCATCTTCCTGATGAGAAGTCGCATTATGCTCTTGATACTTGGGATTTAGAGTATAAGTTCCCTTTTGGCTGGAAAGAATTGCAGGGTATGGCTAACAGGACTGATTTTGATCTAAAACAGCATATGGAGCATTCAAAGCAAGATTTATCCGTCTTTGATGAGGAAACTAAAGAAAAGGTTATCCCTCATGTTGTTGCTGAGCCTTCGCAAGGGGTTGACCGTGCTTTCCTGGTTTTCATGTATGATGCTTATACTGAAGATAAAGAGAGAAATAATGTTGTATTAAAGCTTCATCCTAAGCTTGCTCCTGTCAAGGCTGCTGTTTTCCCTCTTGTTAACAAGCCAGAGCTTCTTGAGCTTTCAAGAAGCATAACTAAGTCGTTGCAGGAAGAATTCCCTATAGCATTTGATAAGTCTGGATCTGTTGGAAGAAGATATTCTAGGAATGACGAACAGGGCACTCCTTTCTGTATTACTGTTGACTTTGATTCATTGGAGCATAAGGATGTAACGATAAGGGATCGTGATTCTGCCAAGCAGATAAGGGTCAAGATAGACGATCTTAAGGATGTTTTAAGAAAATTGATAGATAAAGAGGTCAAATTTGAAAAAGCAGGAAAGTTGGTGAAATAAGATGGCAGTAAAAGATTTGCAGCCAGGAACTGGCAACCATGATTTGGAATTGGAGATAGTGGAGAAAGGCGAAGTAAGAGAATTTGAAAAATTCGGAAAGCAGGGAAGAGTCTGCTCTTGTCGTGTAAAAGATGAAACCGGTGAATGCTCCTTAACTTTGTGGAATGAGCAGGTTGACCAGGTCAAGCAGGGCGATAAGATCAAGATCACGAACGGCTGGTGCACTGAGTTCAGGGGGGATCTTCAGGTCTCTACCGGAAAGTTCGGCAAGCTTGAAGTTATAGGATCTGTTTCAAATAATCCAGGGAATGCTTCTGAGGCAAAGACATATCCTGCTTCTGAGAAAGATAATCCTAATGAGGGCTTTGAAGTGGAAGAAGAGAAGTTCTGATTTTATTTATATTCTCTAAAATATATTTTCTATATAAAGTATAGGCGCAATACTTAAATATAAAAAAATGCAGCTTTCCTAAAAAGAGGTGATATTATGGCTAAAAGCCTTAGTATATTGGACTGGATCGCATTTGTCCTTGTCATCATCGGAGGCCTTAATTGGGGTCTTGTAGGTGTTGCAAAGCTTGACGTAGTCGCTTTGCTGTTAGGATTCCTTCCAGTTGTTCAGAACATAGTGTATTTCTTAGTCGGATTGGCAGCTGCATACCTTATCTATTATCTGGCTGTAGACTAAGTTTTCTTTCTTTTTCTTTCTTTTTTTCGAAACACTTTTAAACTCAGTTGCCTAAGATATCAAAAAGAGGTGATTTTTTTATGGCTAAAAAGAAGACTAAGAAGCCGATGGTTAAGCCCATGGCAGCAAAGCCTATGATGATGCCGGCAGCTCCTTCTAAGACAGTTCTTGACTGGATAGCATTTGTCTTAGTTATCGTAGGAGGTCTTAACTGGGGTCTTGTAGGATTGTTTGGATTCGACTTGGTGGCATGGCTGTTCGGAGCAGTTGCATGGCTTCAGATACTGGTATACCTTCTCGTAGGTGTAGCAGCTCTGTACATGATATTCTACTTGTTCAAGGAGTGATTTTTCACTTCTGATTTATTTTTATATGTTTTTCAGCGCATTTCTCTTTGCAATAGATTTATAAATCACCTTAGACCTTTTGCTCTCCTAGTGGGGATGTAGCTCAGACTGGGACTGTCCGGCCTGCAAAGGCCAGATAGCAGTAAAGAGCGCCACGCTGAAGACGTGGAAGTCCTGGATTCAAATTCCAGCATCCCCATTTTTCTTTAGAATTAAGGTATCCTTTCAAGCTGTTTTATCATGTAGTTTTCTTCGCCTTCTTCCGCTTCGATCTTCTCGATGTTTTTCTCTTCAGTCTTTTCTTCTGCTTTCTTTGAGAGGTCTTCTTTTCCTATTGCGAAGGTTTTCTCTTCTATCCTGCTTTTGATCGAGTCAAGGTCTAGTTCTTTCTTTGGCTCCCACTTGAGGTCTATACCGTCTTCCTGGGATCTTGGCAGGACTTGTATGCAGAAATGGTCAAATCTTCTTTCGCTGTTCGGCCCGTTGTTTGCTATGATGTTTGTTCCCTGCGCTTTGAGGCCTTCAAACACTGCTGTTGCGCTGAAGCTTGCCGCATAGAAATAATGCGGAACTTCTTCTTGCGGAACTTCTTTGATGTCGTTGTAATGCTCTTTTGGGAATATCAGTATATGTCCGATTGCTTTTGGCTTGTCGCTTAGTATGACGAATGTTTTCTCGTCTTCATAGATCACTCTGATCTTGTCTTTCTCCCTTGTTTCAGGGTTCCATATCCATTCGCATACTTTGCATGTCATGTTAAAACAGTTTTGATATTAAATCTAGGTCCATATCTTTCTTTATCCTTGGAGGCTCCTTTTCCTCATCTGAATCGTCATCTTCTCCTTCGTCAGAATCCCCTTCATCCGATTCTTCACCAGGTTCGTCATCGTCTTCTTCAGTCTCTTCACCAGATTCTTCCTCTTGTTGCTCTTGCTCGTCTTCTTTATCGTCATCTTCATCTGTTGCTTCTTTGTTCTTAAGATCATCAGAATCCTTATCCTCAAATTCATCCTCAACTGTTGGCTCAAACTTAGGATTGAAATGCTTGATCACTTCAACGACATCAACATCCTTGAACAGCATCTTCAATTGTTCATTTGTCTTCACTTGCGCGATTAATGCCTGCGGCTGCTTCTCTATTATCTGCTTCAGCTGCGGATTCTGCTCGATTATCCCTATGACTTGCTCCTCGGTGAACTTCCTCTCCATCGTTCCGACTGCCCGCGCCTTGTGCCACTCTTGAGGATCTTTCTTGAGATGGTTCTCCATCATTATAGGAAGGTTATTTGATAGTAGCTTGAACGCCTCTTCAGTCTTCATCTCATCTATTTCCTCACCTTCAAGCCTGAACAAGAACATCCCGTCATTTGCTTCCCTTGGTATTATGTGCAGCATGAAATGAGGTGATTGTTGTCCTGCTGCATATCCGTTCGCGATAAATATGTTGCATGAATCCGTAACCATAGCTTCCTGTATCTTTGATGCAAGCTGCGCTGTTATCCTGAACAGCTGCTTGAACTCTTCTGGAGTTATGTAAGGAAGTATAGGATAGTGCTCTTTTGTCATCACTAATGTATGCCCTGCAGCTGCAGGATTGATATCAAGTATAGCGACGATCTTATCATCTTCATACACCTTCTTCGAAGGTATCTCTCCAGAGATAATCTTGCAAAAAGGACAGTTCTTCTTCTGCTCCTCCAGCTGTTTTTTTACTTCTGGGCTTAGTTCCATTTTTTTATCCTGTCAGCCAGTCTGTTAGTATTGGCTTGTTTCCTTCTGTTTCTTTTAGCTCTGATATCGTGGCCGATATTGCAGCAGCTTTGTGAGATTTTTCGCTGTCGATTGCTTCCAATGCTTTTGCTGGCAAAAATATCATGCTCTTTATTATGTTTCCATTTTCAAATCCTATCTCTGTGTTTTCTTTTCTTAGATAACCAAGCAGTTTGCAGTATAATATTCTTATAGCTTCAGGTTCTGATTCTCTTTTGTTTTCTTCTTCTGCTAGCATATTTTTTGCCATTTCCATCATATTCTCTTCAAATCTTTCTTTTAGTTTCATCTCGTTCTTTATTAGTGCATTATCATTGCCGTTTTTCACTAGCTCTTTGATTGTCTGTCTCAGTGAAAGCGCTTTTCTCATGTCTTTCGGGACTGATTTGCTGCCTTTCACATTTCCTTTCATGAACCTTTGGATGTATCTTATGTTATCAAATAATCCAGCTATTGTTTCAAGCTCATGCTCTTTTTCAGGCATCATGCTTAATGTTACGCTTGCTTGATGTTCAAGTATTTTCTCTGTGTATTCTATAAGCAAGTCGATCTTGCTTATCTTTTCTTTTATAGTATCCTCCATCTTATCATCCTGTCAGGTCCGCGCTGATCGTCGCTCCCAATATCTGCACTGCTACTATGTTGAATATGATCATCACGACAAATGCTATTATGACATATAACAATGGGCTCTTTATCATGTACTGCCCGAGCATGAACCTTTCATTCACCTTGTCTTCTCCGTTTTCTATGCCGTTAACAAGCACAGTAAGGATATAAGTCAGCTGGACGACATATACTCCTACTACCATCTGGAAGAAGAACGTCGGCACTCCGTCTCCGAACATTGACGAAAGCGCCCCTGCTTGCGAGCCTGCTTCTGCGCTTATCTTTGTTATCTGTCCGCCTAATTGCCCTAATATGGCTGTGATCATCGATGTTATTCCGATAACTATTCCTGATATCGCTGGAGTCAAAAACTTGATCTGTGATTCCATCCCTGAGATTATGTCTGCCATCAGGTCCTTAAGCCTCTCATCCACCCTATGGATCTCCTTGATATATCTGGCTACATTCAATATTGCTTGCGCAGCTACCATAGGCCCTTTCTCTGCTGATTGGATCAGTACTTTCATCGAGCTTTCTATTATCGCTGAAGGGTATTCTGATATCGCCCCTCTTCTTTTGTCGAATATGGCCTCTTCTAGTCCCATGCCTCCGTTCCTTATGTTGTTGTCGACATCTGCAAAGAATTTTCCGCTTGTTGTCCCTTCCATGACTTCTGCTACTCTTCCGAATGCCATCTCTGCAGGTATCCCGTCTCCTAGTCTGTTTCCTAATTGAAAGAGAGCTGATGCAAATTCCTGCTCCAGCTTTTTCGCCTCTTCCCTTATCTTCTTCACATTTGTTGACTTCAAGCGGTTATACAGTCCTATCCCGAAGCCGAACGCAAGGGGTATGAATAAGCTTAATACTGATGCTCCGAAGCCGAATGGGCCTAATAATTTATTCGGATCCGCGTTCTCGCTTATGCCGTAATGGTAATCAAGAAGCTTGAAGTTTCCGAAGAACGGCTTCTCTTCTAATAATATGTTGTCTGGCGTCGTCGATCCTATTATTATAGGCATGAATCCTATTATCAAAAAGATCGCGCACACTACTATCCCTAGCATTCCGGGGCTTAATCCTATATCTATCCCGAACAGTTTTGTCTTTGCTTTTTTCTTCACTGAAGGCAGTTCTGATACGTCTGTATCTCCATATCCTGTAGGCCTTGTCGCTAATATGTTCCTTCCAAGGTAATACACTCCTATGGGCAGGGCAACGTTATAGATCGCAGCGATATGGTACCACTCAACCCCTTCCATGAAGCTTACCATAAGTGGAAGGATCACAAGTCCTAATATCGGAAGTATTATTCCAAGCATGTGCAGCATGGTTATAGGGTTCTTGAGGTTTTGTGCGTAATGCAGCATCTTTTCATATGTTTCGTCCAGTATGACATCAAGCGCTTTATCCAGTAGGCTTACCCTCCTGTCTTCTGAACTCTCAAATAAGCTGCTTTCTATCAGATGGAAAGCTTCTATGAATTCCATATTGAATTTTCTCCATCCTATGAGGTATTCTTCCATGGATTCTTTTATCGAGGAATTCTTTTCTGTCTCCACGTTCCATATCACTCTTCTCAGATCAAGTGATAATGGCGGATCAAGATGCTCTGATGCAAACTCTATGGCATTCTCTATGTTTGATGTGTGCCTCATGTATGTTACGATATAAAAAACACATAATACCATCTGGTTTGATGCCTTCATCCTCCAGTCTGTTGCGAGCATCTTTGGGATCTTCAGTAATGGAAGGTACATCGCTGCTCCAAATAACAGGAAGAACATGACAAAGAACATTGATTGCAGCAGTATGAAGCTTACAAAGCTTCCTACAAAAAATAATACAAAAGGTGCAAGCAGGGCAAATGCCTGCACTCCTGCAGGTGTTACATCAAGATGGCATGTCTTTATGTCTTCTTCAAGCTCTATATTTTTTCCCGGAGTGTTTTTCATGCCGAGCAGTTTTTGCGAGAGGTTGCAGTACTTCTCGTATAATGTCATGTGCGCTGGCAGCATCTCTTTCTTGAACTCTGAATATTCTTTGGTTGATGTCTGGGACTGCTCTTTTTTCTCTTCTGGAGTTTCGTCTAGAACTACATCTCCTTCGCCTAGCTCTCCTGCGAGCTTCTCCTTGTATTTCTCCAGTACGTCTTCTACTTTTTTTGCCATGTTTTATGTTACTCTTTCAGCTGCCTTTTTTTCAGTTCCCTCTTTATCCATTGCTCCCATCCGAACTGTATCCTTTTCACGTCAAGCTCTCCATGCTCTTCTTTCACTTCTGCGCTTATCTTGTGGAACATGTCATTGCAGTGTATCGTGAATGGCGCTTCCAGCAGTTCAGGATCTTTCATCTGGTCTGAGTATTGTATCTGCAGCTCTTTCAGCTTTGCCCTTAATGTTATGTTGTCCCATACTGCATCCCAGTTTCCTGCGAACTCTTTCACGTTTGCTGCTACCATCTTAAGGATATCTGATTCGCCGTTCAGCAGGTCTTTTGAAGGCTCTAGCGTGTCAGTTACTGCATCATATTTCATGAGGTCTACAAATCCTCCTTCTGTGTGGGGGTCTTCAGTCCAGTCTTTGCGCACTTCTGTTATCTGCGTTACTCTTCTCATCTTGTGTATCCCGTCTGCTGCTTTCACTGGGTTTGCTACTATGCATACATCTGTTGCCTTGAATGATGTTCTCGGCA